>JBDKUB010000347.1:0-3506 GCA_039679915.1 Anaerolineaceae bacterium | reverse complement strand
CTATTAATACATCTTTTATCTGATCTTCTGTTGCCGGTTCGGTATACGTAATTGTGACTTTTTTGCTGGAAACATCCGCTGTAACCGAGGTTACTCCTGCTATTTCTGAAACCTCAGATTGGATTGTATGAACACAATGGTTACACGAAATATTGGGAATATAGAAAGTTTTGGTAGTCATATGCGCTCCTCTATAATGATTAAGTTTTATTAGCCGTTTCAAAGATTTCGATGATTTCCTTAAGGACGCGTTCGCGTTCTGCAAGATCTTCGCCGCGCACCGCAGTAATCAAGCATGAATTGATATGTTCATCCAATATCATAGAGCTTACTTTGTTCAATGCGGCTTCGACAGCTTGAATTTGTCGGATGACATCAATGCAATAAGCATCCTCTTCGATCATCCTTTCGATACCACGTATGTGTCCTTCGATATTTTTGAGTCTTTTCAGAGCATTTTCATGCTTCATCGATCACACTCCCGGGAATATCCCTACCCATATGGGGGGGGGTAACAATAATAATACCATATTACTCTAATTTGTCAAGTATGCTCACGGAAATATAGGCATTAATACGGATTCAAAACTTTCTAATGTTACGAAACCCACCCATTGACTGACTATTTTCCCTTGGCCGTCGAGAAGGAAAAAGTGTGGTTGGTACTTATAACCTAGCTTTTCTTTGAATGGTTTATTCCTGAGGTCATCGATATCCAGATAAATGAATGAAATTCGCCCCTGATACTTTGCTTCCAGCCCATTGATGACCGGCGCCATACTTTTACATGTAGGGCACCAAAACGCAAAAAATTCGATGAATTGATATTTCCCCGCATCCAGCTTCACTGTGTCAGGGTCAGTCGCATAAAGCCCAGTCCGCACAACCGAGGTGCTGGTTACTTTTACTTGCTCGCTCGGTTTTATGCCAAGGGTAGGATTCGGCGTTTGTATTGGATTCGACGAAATCAGTTGCGTTGGATTATTCGTGGGTAAATTCTGCTGTGGGGGAAGGTATGGATTGTTCGTTTCGGCTTGTTGAGTAAGGTATTCCGATTGTAAGTCCGGTCCGGGATAAGGCTGCTGCATACTTTCCGGAATTGGCGTGCCCTGCGTTGGTAAACCCGGTCCCGGATAAGGCTGCCATGTATTCTCAGGGATTTGGGTTTCTAGCGGTATTCCCGGGTATGGGTTTTGTGTTGAATTCAAATGCGGTATATCGCTTCCGATATTCTGAAATGGATAGGGTTCCGGGGTATTTTCTTGAGATGCAGAAATAAACGTTGAAGGAGTTAAAGTCGATGGTCGAGTGGGTGTTTGCGAATAAACTATCGTGTCGACCAAAGCTGTTGGTGAATTTACAGGAGTCGTTTGGGATGGCTCACCTTGGCAGGAGCTAACAAACATCGAACCCAGAATGCAAATCGATATGCTGACGATATTAGATTGTTTTCGGATCAACTTTCCAATTAACATCGTAAAAATCTTATCAGAACACATCAAAATGTCAAGCATACCTTCCTTGACACGCATATAAGAACCCTATACACTTATCGAAGATTTTCATATTATCTGTTCATTTCATATCATCTTAGATATTTTTTATCGGCGAGGTAATCATGGATAGAGTATTCATCAAAGATTTAATTGCAACCGGTATTATCGGGGTCAATGAATGGGAAAGAGTTCATCCCCAGAAAATACTCATTAATATCACACTTTTCACAGATACCCATCAGGCTGGTATATCTGATAACATCGAAGATTGCGTTAGTTACAGCGCTGTAGGGAAAAAGATCCTGGCGCACGCAGAAACCGCTTCCAGAAAAACTGTAGAAGCGCTAGCAGCCGACTTGGCTCATATTTGTTTAGAAGACCTCAGAGTCGAAAAAGTAATCGTCCGAGTGGAAAAACCCGAAGCTGTATCCTATGCCAGTTCCGTAGGGGTCGAAATCGAACGCAAACGGGAGACTCTTTCATAAATTACCCTTTAGAACATCGACGCAGAGCCACGTGAAATATTATCCAAGAATTCCTGGCGAGTCGCAATGCTCTTACGGAAAACCCCAAACATCGAAGAAGTTGTCATACGTGCATCATGCTTTTTGACTCCCCGCATGGTTGCACAAAGATGCAGTCCTTCTACAACGACTGCTACACCTAAAGGGTGCAACAACTCATCTAAATATTCCGCAATTTGGCGGGTCATGCGTTCCTGTAATTGAAGACGGTGCGCAAACATATCCACCAGGCGGGGGATTTTAGATAAGCCGATAATTCTACCATTGGGTAAATAAGCTACATGGGCTCTGCCAATGAACGGCAATAAATGATGTTCACATAAACTATAAAATTCGATATCCCGAACCAATACCATCTCGTCATAAGTCGCTTCGAATAAAGCGTCATTGACTGTGCTAATTGGATCGACGCGATAACCTTCCAAGAGTTCCTCATACATCCTTGCTACTCGTTCGGGTGTTTTGAGTAAACCTTCTCTTTGAGGATCCTCGCCAAATGCTTCCAGCATATTTTCGACAGACTGCATGATCGTATCTAAATCCATTTTTGAATCCTGGTGTAAATCTGCAATCTGCATTAAAGCTTCTTGATTTAAATTCATTTTCATAGGTTTACTCTTTTTTATTTAATATATTCTTATCTGTCATTTTACGGCTGACACAAATAAGGATAATGGGTGGTAGTTTAATCGTAATATCCATTAAAGTCAA
The DNA here is from genome assembly GCA_039679915.1 of Anaerolineaceae bacterium. Taxonomy (GTDB): domain Bacteria; phylum Chloroflexota; class Anaerolineae; order Anaerolineales; family UBA4823; genus JAAZNS01. Next base: position 775 of record JBDKUB010000347.1, on the reverse strand, counting down.
CTAATGAAGTCGTCTAACTTTTCATTCCTTCTCTGTCCAATAATGGCAGCCGCGGCTGGTTCGATTATGAAGTGCGGCTTGAGCAACGATCGAGGCAACTTCGACAGCATTACGCAAACCAATCAATCCATCATCTAATTTCGTTGTACGGTAGAATGTTTCAACCTCATTCCACAAGTGGCGTAGTTCGCGAATAGCCCGCGTCAGCCGATCAACGTTACGCTCTAATCCCACATAATGCCACATGATATTCTGGATTGTCTGCATGTCTCCCCGGACTAAGCTCAAGTCGACATCGGTAATCAAGCCACTTTCATCCCATATGGGAATCTTGTTATCGTAAAAATCGAATGTAAAACGTCCTTCATCGAACAGTTTTTCGATACGTTGAGCCGCTCGATTACCCCAAACGAGCCCTTCCAACAGAGATGTCGATGCCAAACGATTCGCCCCATGCAAACCTGTGCAACTGACCTCACCAATCGCATATAAATTTTCGATACTGGTTTGTCCCCATTCATCTACCAGAACACCCCCGCAAAAATAATGGGCAGCAGGAATGACCGGGATGGGGTTTTGGGTGATATCAATTCCCGCTTTAAGGCAAGTATTATATATGTTTGGAAATCGTTCGCGGATTGTAGCAGCCGGCATGCGTGTGGCAATATCCAATAACACATGGGAATAGCCATGTTTTACCATTTCGAAATGTATGGCGCGTGCCACAATATCCCGCGGCGCCAAATCTTTCCATTCAGGAGAATATTTCTCCATG
>JBDKUB010000281.1:0-2480 GCA_039679915.1 Anaerolineaceae bacterium | reverse complement strand
CGCTCTTTAGGGTTGGGTTCATAACCGCCGATTACCAAACCGCCTTGTTCCTCGCGCATATAAACCAGATTGTCGGGATCACGTAAGCAGGGGGTCTGGTGGGGGAGTTCTTTCCCCGGGACAGCTTTTAATGCAATATGCTGGTGGTCGACCGGCGTGGTGGGAATATGGATGCCTGCCATCGCAGCTACCCGCGGCGCCCATAGACCGGCTGCGTTTACCACGATTTCGGTGCGTATATCCCCTTTATCGGTGAGCACTTTCGAGATTGCACCCTCCGGGGTTAATTCAATCCCGGTTACTCGGGTGTTGGTATAGACGCTTACGCCCATTTCTCGGATGGTTTTTGCCATGCTGGTCGTAGTCAGGTAGGGATCCAAGTGCCCGTCACGAGGTAAATAGATAGCGCCATAAAGCTCTTTATCAGTCAGACAGGGCATAATTTTTATTGCTTCGGAAGGTGAGATGATCTCGACCTCCATACCAATGCCCTTAGCGCGGCTAACACTGCGCTGCAGTTCTTTGAATTGCTCGGGGCTGGAAGCCACCCGGATGCTTCCTACATGATCGATCAATCCCAGTTCGCTATACATCTCGATGCTGTATTTTCGGATTTGCATCAATGTTTCAGATGTTGCGAATTGTGTTACCAAACCTGCGGCATGACCCGTTTCTCCACTAGCAATTTCCATCTTCTCTAACACAACTACATCTTTCCAACCTCGTTTGGCAAAGTGATAGGCAATGCATATACCGAAAATACCACCGCCAACGACGACAACTTGAGCTTGATCTTTCATGTTTTTTTCTCCTGAAAAGATTTTCAATCAATAATTGGCATAAAATTAATTTTTTGATTTACGCGCAACGATCACATCTACTGAGCGTCCCAGTAGTGATATTCGGGCATTAACATCAAAGCCTTCGTCGGTTACCAGGGTATGAATTTGATCGATTCGGGCGATGAGATGATTGGATACCGATCCCCATTTTGTATGGTCGGCAACAATGACGACTTGTTCTTGGGTATGTTCGATCATCATGCGAATGATTTCAGCTTCTGCAAACGTCGAAACGGTGCAGCCATATTTCAAAGAAATTCCCTCGACTCCGATGAAACATTTGGTGGCATACAAGCGGTTGAGATTATCGGTAGTAAAAGGTCCGATGATCGACTTGGAGAGTGGAAGATAGGTGCCGCCAATGATCACTAATTCGAAATCCAGATCGCGCATGTCCGTCATGGGTGAAGTATTGTTGGTGATGACAGTGACATTTGGAACGCCTTTGATATGCTGGATTATTTGTGCGGTAGTCGTACCGCTGTTTATGAATACCACATCGCCGGGTTCTAAAAGGGCAGCTGAAGCTTTTCCAATCAGCCGTTTTTCTTCGATGAAGCGTTGAGCGCGCTGGATATATTCCGCTTCTGCACGAATATGCTGGTTGAGAATCGCACCGCCGCGTGTGCGTTCTAATACCCCCTGTTCTTCCATCCATTCCAGATCGCGGCGTACGGTAGATTCGGAAACATTCAATAACTCAGCTAAAGACGCATAGGTCGCAATCTTATATACCGCCAAATGTTTTTGAATAAGATCATAACGTTGGGCGGGGATGAGATTGCTGTTTTCAGCGAGCCGTTTTTCTGCTTCTTTGAACATTTTTGAATGAATCTGAAAAGGATTGTATAAAATTATAGCAAATTGTGAAGAGTATTGCAAGATTTTAGAGAAATTTTAAGGAGGTTTTGCAATATATTTTCATGTAAAAACGCTATTTATAATGCCGGGTAAAAAATTACCATGAGGGAAACAAGAAGTTGAGTTAAAAACTGTTGCTATACACATAAAAATGATAGAAAAAATCTTCTATCATTTTGAATCTAAAAATTACAACTGTGAAAAATACAACCAAATTGAAAATGAATATGAAGTAGGAAAATTAGTTATGCTTTTACGGATAACTTTAAAAATAGAAGCTGATGGCAGATAGCTGATAGCCAAAAGCCATCAATCTGATTTTTGAACATCCTTGAGCCATCGTTCGAATTGCACGGAATCCATTTTTTCTACGGCACGACTCCATCGCTCGGTTGCCCATCCCCAGAAATCATAATCGATTTTGGATATCTTTTGTTGAATAGCTGCCCATAATGTCCAGCCGACATCTGACATGATCATATTCAATTTCATGCGCGCCAGTAAACTGGGAGTGGCTTTCCCAAAATATGCCTCACATAGTTCGGTTATTTGAGTCTCGTCATATTTCAATTCCTGGCATGTATTACCGAGTTCGAAACAAGGATCATTATTACCACTATACTCAAAATCGATCAAACGCAGCATTTTGCCATCATCGATATAATTTTCGGCCAAGAGGTCGTTATTGCACGGAACTGTGGATAGAGGGTTCACCAGGGTTGCTTGTTCGATTCGCTTGATGGTCGGTATGCGCTCATGATATCCTGTCGGAATTTT
>JBDKUB010000148.1:0-6596 GCA_039679915.1 Anaerolineaceae bacterium | reverse complement strand
TTTTGCAGAACAAAGTCATTTATGCCGACGCGTATCTATCCCAATAATGAAATAAGATATAATTCGATGTCGACACTATATCGAAACACTGCATTGAGATAGGAGGAGTTTATGCCTGGATTTACGCCTGGAAGACGCTGGCAGCCACCGTATTACCCATTTAAGAAAGATTCATTTGGTTTACGATTATTGGAAGGAGTAGAACGGATTATAAAAGGCCCTATGTTCGGCTGCCGAATGTGCGGGAATTGTCTGCTACAAGAAACCGCGTTTATTTGTTCCATGGAATGTCCAAAAGGATTGCGCAATGGGCCATGTGGAGGGTCCACACCAGAACAATGTTATGTAGATAAGACCCGGCCGTGCATTTGGTATAAAATTTTCGATCGGGCTTTTAGGATGGGAAGACAAGAAAAACTTTTGGAAGTACTTCCGCCATTAGATTGGAATAAAACCGGGGGAGAAACTTGGGGTGATGTGGTTCATCAAATAGGAAAAGTAGGCACTGGTAAGGTAATTTCCGGATTGTTATCACGCGATGTAAAAAAGAGAAATGATACCTGGGAATCGGTATTTCAGCCTGTGCGCCAACCCGAATGGTGGGGAGGGGATTCTGAGTATCATCCTGCCACTTATACGGAACCAGTCTCAGAGTTGGAAAAGCATTTGAAAGCCGGCGAGTTTGTAGTTACCAGTGAAGTAGCTCCTCCCATGACTGTATCGATCAATAAATTAAAAAGTAATATCGAATTGGTAAAACCCTATGTGACAGCGATTAATTTTACCGATAGCCCCTCTGCTTCACCACGTATGTCAAGCTGGGCATGTGGAAGCGTTGCTGTGCAAGCTGGCGCAGAACCTGTTTTACAAATCGCTGCCAGAGATCGCACTCGAATAGGATTGCAGGGCGAGGTTCTTGGAGCCAATGCATTAGGCATAAAAAACATTCTATGTCTAAGCGGTGACAGCATGTGCTTAGCACCTGACCCCCGAGGCAGGATGGATATTGTCGATATCGACTCAGTTCAGATGCTTTGGATATTAAGACGCATGCGTGACGAAGGAAAATATCTGGATGGCAGAGCGATGAAATTTCCCCCAAAATTCTTTTTAGGAGCTGCTGCTTCTCCTTATGCTTCAGATCCAAGATTTCAAGCCATCCGTGAACATAAAAAAATGAACGCAGGTGCACAATTCTTTCAGACTAATCTTGTTTACGACCCAGATGTCTTGGAGGTATGGCTCAATGAGCTTGCGAAGAGGAACATCTTAGGTAAAGTATATATATTGGTGGGAATTACGCCATTAAAAAGTTTCAAGGTTGCTCAATATATGAATCACGATGTTCCAGGGGTGAATATTCCCGATAGGCACATGAAGCGAATGGAAGCAGCCGGGGATGGTGCAGCAGAAGAAGGCGTACAGATTGCGCTTGAAATCATCCAAGCTATTAAAAATATACAGGGGATCAATGGTATCCACTTGATGGCAGTTGGCTGGGAGGAAATAGTTCCTAGAATTGTCACAGAATCTGGACTGTTGCCGAAAAATTTTATACCTCCACAAAAGAATGAAGCCCAATAGAAAATCGAAACGAAATAAAATATCCGGTTTTTGTTGCTAATAACAAAAGCCGGATTTCTTTTTGTAGTGTAAAATAGACAGACAAATTAGATGAACAAACATGATATTTGTCATCTATTAGAAAAGAATCTATGAAAATAGAAAATTTCCTTAATAGTTTACCAAGTAATTATTCTCAAGCAGATAAAGAATTAATCATAAGGGCATTTAAGAAAGCCGAAAAAGCACACGAGGGGCAAACACGCGTTTCCGGTGAAGCCTATATCAATCATTGTTTAGCCGTAGCCACCATATTAGCAGAAATGAGAGTTCCACCGATGGTCGTGGCAGCGGGTTTGCTGCACGATACCGTCGAAGATACCGATGTGACATTGGATGAAATTAGGAGCGAGTTTGGAGAAGATATCGCGCGCATGGTTGACGGCGTCACGAAACTTACCCAACTACCCAGGGTATCAAGAGCCGATCAACATACCGAGTATGAGCTTCAAGAAGCCGAAGAGTTAGAGATAGCCGAAAATCGTGGTTTGCCAAACCCTGAAGATGAAGCAGAACGCATAGCGCGTAGCCGGCGGTATGACTTAGTCTCAGAAACATTAAGGAAAACTTTTCTTGCCATGGGTGAAGATGTCAATGTCGTATTGATAAAGTTAGCGGATCGTTTGCACAACATGCGTACATTAAGCCATCTGCCCGAAAAAAAGAGAAAAAGAATCGCCCAAGAGACGTTGGATATCTTTGCCCCCTTAGCAAACAGGTTAGGCATATGGCAAATGAAATGGGAATTAGAAGATCTTAGTTTTCGGTATGTGAACCCAACGACTTACAAGGAAATTGCCGAAAGCCTAGCTTCTCGCCGATCAGAGAGAGAAAGCGAGATGGAAGAAATAAAAACAAAGCTGCTTGGTTACTTAAATCAAGCTGGCATTCAAGCAGATATTACGGCGCGACCTAAACATATCTATTCGATATACAAAAAGATGAGCAGAAAAGGTATCTCATTCGACCAGGTATATGATGTTCGCGGCGTAAGGATAATCGTTCCCGATATACCATCTTGCTATTCAGCCTTAGGTGTGATTCATACCCATTGGCGTCCTATTCCTGGCGAATTTGACGATTACATCGCTGTACCTAAAGATAATTTCTATCGATCATTACATACATCAGTAGTTTATAACGACGGAAAAACATTAGAAATACAAATTCGTACAACGGAAATGAACCAAAGTGCCGAGTATGGGATAGCTGCCCATTGGCGATATAAAGAAGGATCGAGTCGTGATGAAGATTATGAGCGACGAATATTATGGTTAAGATCACTGATGGAGTGGAAACAAGATGTCGAGGATGCAAGAGAATTCCTCGACAGCATGAAAACCGATGTATTTCAAGAGAGAGTCTATGTATTTACACCTAAGGGAGATATTATCGATTTACCTGCGGGATCAACGCCTATCGATTTTGCTTACTCGGTCCATACAGATATTGGTCATCGCTGCCGAGGAGCAAAAGTCAACGGAAAATTAGTTACATTAGATTATGTATTGAAGACTGGCGACAAAGTAGAAATCCTTACAGCAAAACGAGGGGGACCGAGCCGAGATTGGATGAATGCGAATCTTGGGTTGGTGAAAACCCAAAGAGCTAAAACTAAAATCCGACGCTGGTTTAAAAAGCAAGCTTTGGAACAAAATATTAGCCAGGGGAAAAGTATACTCGACAGAGAGCTAAAAAGACTAGGGGTGACCGATGTAAATCTCGATCGTTTATCGCGAGAATTTGAATTTCGCAGTATCGACGATTTATTTGAAGCCATAGGATGCGGAGATTTACCTATTGGAAAACTTGTCAATCATCGTACATTAGGAGACAAAGAATCTGAAGAAGGAATAATCACGGTTGCAAAACCGAGTAGTGAAGCCTTAAAACAAACTATGGACACAGTAGCCGTGTTGGGTTTGAAAGGATTATTGACCACTAATGCTCGTTGTTGTAATCCTGCTCCTGGTGATTTGATCATTGGTTATATAACACGTGGCAGAGGAGCTACAATTCACCGTCAAGATTGCCCCAATATTTTAAGAATCAAGGATCGTGAAAGACTTGTACAGGTTTCGTGGGGTGAAGTAAAAAGTACGTATCCGGTGCCGGTAAGAATTAAAGCATACGATAGAAGTGGTTTAATGAAGGATATATCCACATTGATAACCGATGAAGGGGTAAATATGGCTTCGATCAATGTGGAAACATCCCATAATCTGGCAATTTTCGATTTGACACTAGAAGTCCATGATATTGCTGAACTAAGTAAGATACTGGATCGATTAGAAAACTTACCCAATGTCATCGAGGCGAAAAGAGTTCGTCCAGGATAAAAAGGGGTGAATAAAGTTTTGCATTGGTTATATTGATGGTATAATGTTGCCCCGATAAGAAAACAGTATAGATATATTTTATAATATTGACTTCAATTTTGTAAGGATATTAATTTTTGCAAATATTGATCTTGCATTTTGAAATTGTTGGTGTAAAATCACTGCCATAAAAAATTTTGTTTTGAATATTGCAATAAATTTATGATAAATAAATCAAAAACCAGAACCGCTTCAATGATTTTGGCAATCATCGGAATAATCGACTCCTTATATTTATCATATGCAAAAATATCTCATAGTGAATTATATTGTGCCGGATCGAATAATTGTGCCACGGTCAATTCAAGCAGTTATTCTGAGGTTTTCGGAATTCCGAATGCTTTCCTTGGAGCGGGCGGATATATTGTAATTTTCTTACTTTTTTATTTAGAAGAGAGAAATGAATTTATTAAGGAATATTCTTCTATAATAGTTTTGGGGTTAACGATTATAGGTGCATTATATTCAGTATTTTTGACCTATGTCGAAGTTGCACTTTTAAAAGCCGTATGCCCCTATTGTTTTATTTCAGCAGTTGTAATGTGGATATTATTCATTTTGGCTTCCATCAAGGTATTCAAATCAAGCAGTTAAATATATAAAATCGGAGGTAAGAATATGCCACGAATTCGTTGCCATTACATTGATTGTATTTTATTAGATGATGGCTATTGTGGAGCAGCAGCTATAGAGCTAGATCCGGATGTCGGATGTATGTCATTCAAGCGGGCTGACGATTTGGAAATCGAAGAGGGTTGGGATGAAGAAGATGAAGATGAAATGGAAGAATGGGATGAGATGGACTTAGAAGACGAAGATGAGGAAATATGGATCGACGATGATAATGAATATTAACGGTTCATTCTATGGATGTTGTTGTTTTCGGGAATGTCACACTTGATATTATTTGTCTAACTATTAACGATGTGCCACGCTATGAATCGTTATTATTCGATAAAGTGGCAGTCATGCCTGGGGGATGCGGATCGAATGTCGCCATCGGCTTGGGTACATTGGGAATTTCAACAGCTTTGATTTGTTGTATAGGCGATGATGCTTCAGGAAGAATCCTCAAAGATTATTGGAAAAACGCTGGAATAGACCTTGGTTTTGTAAAACAAATCTCGAATTGCACAACAGCAGTTAGTATAGGGTTAGTCGATTCGGATGCGCAACCACGTTTTATTCATACTCCTGGTGCAAATGCGTATTTAACAGAGGATGATTTAAATATTTCATTATTAATAGAAACAGGTACTCGAATTCTTCACATCGGCGGGTATTTCGTTTTACCAGGTGTAGCAGGAGATCGATTCCCAAAATTACTCGAATTGGCACGAGAAAATGGAATAATTACTACCTTAGACGTGGTAAGATCAGTGCGCATGTCCGATCCATCGCTTTTGTGGCCGTGTATGCCAGGAGTGGATATTTTTCTATGTAATCAGATTGAATCGGAGAGATTGTCGGGGTTTGCAGATATCGAAAAAGCGTCGGGTTTTTTACGGAAAAAGGGAGCAAAATCTGTAGTAATCAAACTAGGAGAAAAAGGATGTTGGATCGATTCGGATGAGTATGAAGGAATCATTGCAGCGCCGAAGGTCGAAGTGGTCGATACAACGGGGGCAGGGGATGCTTTTGCAGCAGGTATGATTGCGGCATTGGTTGAAGGTAAGAGCTTGAAAGATGCATGTTGGGAGGGGAATAAAGCAGGCGCAAAAATGGTGACCAAAATTGGCGCCGTAGGGGGGTGGATATGAGAGATGGCATGGATGATGTAACTGTAACGTTAAAATCCAGAGCATAAACGAAAACCTTGTGTAGAAAAATTGAAAGAATAATATAATTTCAAGTAAGTGAATGCATAATAAAGAAAATTTTATTGATGAGCAGCGGTTTACGAGTTTCAGGTTGAGGCGCGCGTTTTTAGCAGCGTTATTGGAATAAATTGGTCTATATATTAATTGAGAATGTGGCAAGAGGCGCTATGAAACGAAAAATATTTCTAATTTTGATTTTATGTCTAATTATCGTATCCTGCTCATCTATTGATAAAGCCCTAAAAACAAATCCTAAACCGACCCCCACTTCTGTAGATGAAGCACCTATCATTGGTGAAAATAATCAAGGGAATGAACCATCGGAATATTCCATTCAAAATCAACTACCAAATGGAGCTAATTCCCTTTTCCAGACTATAGAAAAGAGATATATTGCTCAAACGGGGACGCCTTTAGCCATGAAGAATTTTGTCCATCCCACTCTGGCATGTAACTGGATGGGTGTTGCCGGTCAAGTATTCGATATGGAAGGGAAACCTCAAATAGGTTATGTCGTCCAAATTGGAGGAACACTGGCTGGTAAAGATATTCTATTGTTAGCAATCACCGGAGGAAATACATCTGTAGGAGTGGGTGGATATGAAATAAAACTGGCTGATGAAACCATAGCCAGCAATCGAACTTTATGGATGGAATTATATAATTTAGAGGGAAAATCACTTTCGGGGAAGATAAATTTTGATACTTACGATGATTGTGAAAAAAATTTAATCATCATAAATCTAACCGAAGTCTATATTGCTTTTTTGTATAA
>JBDKUB010000152.1:0-2164 GCA_039679915.1 Anaerolineaceae bacterium | reverse complement strand
ATCCAAAATGATGGATTACATATCGAGAGCATCAAAGGGAATTTCTGCATATCGCCCGCCCAGGCTACCGATGACCCGAAATCTGTTGGGAAGGTCGATGTGGTCTTACTTGGGGTAAAGGCGTGGCAAATACCGGAAGCCGCTCAAGCTATCCTGCCCATGATGAAAGCATCGACAATCGTCATTCCGTTACAAAACGGTGTGGAAGCACCAGAACAATTGATGATGGTCTTAGGGGAAGATAATGTATTGGGTGGTTTATGCCAGATTTCTGCGTATATCGCAGCCCCAGGGTTGATCCGCCATGTGGGTGTGGAGCCCCATATCGCCTTTGCCCGATTGGATGGCAAACCAAACCCTGTTGCCGAACAACTGCTCCAGGCGTTTTTAAAAGGAGGCGTTGAGGCAGAAATCTCGACAGATATCCAGGCAGCCATGTGGGAAAAATTCGTTTTCATCGTCTCGATGAGCGGTGTTGGCGCAATTACCCGCCAACCGATAGGTATTATCCGCAGAATACCCGAAACGCGGCTTTTGCTAGAAAAAGTCATGCTAGAAATCGTCGCTTTAGCTACCGCAAAAGGCATCCGATTATCTCAGGATATTGTCTCAGTGAAGATGGCATTCATCGACCATATGCCAGCCGAGAGCACTGCTTCCATGCAGCGGGACATTATGGCTGGTCTACCTTCGGAATTAGACGCGCAAAATGGGGCAGTGGTGCGCATGGGGCACCAAGAAGGAGTCTCTGTTCCGGTGAACGAATTTATATATGATTGTCTTCTCCCGCAAGAAATGGCAGCCAGGAATCTAAGAAAAGAACAAGTGGCTGATAAGAATCCGCACCCCAATCAATAGAAGGATGACGCCTCCTAAAATTTCCATGCGCTTGCCAAATATAGTTCCCAAACGGTGACCTAATCTCAACCCCACCAATGAAAGCGCTGAACTGGTGATGCCTATAATCAGGCTGGAAGAAAGGATATTCACAGATAACACTGCAAAGCTAATTCCTACTGCCAGGGCATCGATACTGGTAGCGATACTGAGCATGATCAACAAGACACCCCGTGAAGGATCGGAGTTATACGACACGGATTTAGAATCAAATCCAGAGCGCACCATTCGGATACCCACAATGGCTAATAACCCGGCAGCGACCCAATGGTCAAAACTGGCGATCAGGCTGGCTATCGAGTTCCCCGCCAGCCACCCTAAAAAGGTCATTAACCCTTGAAATAATCCGAAGTGAAAGGATAAGCGGAAAACATAACCAGGCGTATGAACAGCTTGAAGCGTCCCAATGCCTAATGAAACAGCAAAAACATCCATCGCTAAACCGATGGCAATTAAAAATGTGGTGAGAAAATCCATGTCAAAACGCTCAAAGTATACACGAAAAATACGATATCGCAGTATACTCTTAGAGTGTTGCCTGAGGATATTGCTAAATATTATTGAACATAGCGTATGAATTTAATTTTTTTAGATGAAACTTAATTTGTAAGGAGGAATCCATGGCAGCAAAATCTTATCAATTGTCCATGCGCACGGGACCAATCCCGGGTAAAGTATTCAACTTGGGAAAGAATGAACTGACCATTGGAAGAGATATCAGCAATGACATTGTTATCAGTGATATCGAAGTATCTAGAAAACATGCTCGCTTATTGCTGCAAGCTGATGGCTTTGTAATTGAAGACATGGGTTCCACAAATGGTACATTTGTCAACGGACAACGTTTGCTGGGACCCCACACCCTGCGTCCGGGGGAAATCGTCATGTTGGGAGAAAACGTAAGCTTGATTTTCGAGCCGGCTTATGATGTCAATGCCACGGTTGCGTCCACAGCGGCTGGCGCACCCACCCCCCCTCCGGCAGCCGTTTACGCCCCGCCGCGTTCGGCAGAGAGCCAACCAGCCGCCCAAGTCTATCCTGGCCAAATCCCGGCTGATATGGCAGACCTTTCCCTTAATGCCGATTTCGCGCCGGAAGAAAAGCCTGCCAAAAAAACCTGGTTATGGATTGGTTGTGGTTGTTTGATTGTCTTGATCATCGCAGCCGTTATTGGTGGAATTATCTTCGATGCGATGAATCTATATTGCACACCGCCCTTTAATGCGATATTCTATTGCCCTTGAAATCAATTCTCTGAATTTTTTCG
>JBDKUB010000422.1:0-3618 GCA_039679915.1 Anaerolineaceae bacterium | reverse complement strand
CATCTGCAGCTATGTTTAGATCCGTTCCTGATAAGCCTAACATAACCCAAATGGAAGATGCTCTGATTCGCTATTGGAAAACATGGCAGATAGCGCAGAAATGTGAAGAGCAGCGCCGGGGGGGCGGGGAGTTCGTTTATTACGAAAAACCGCCTTCCCCACACAGCAAACCTGAATTATCCCATGCTATAACACGCACTATCAGCGATATATTTTTACGCTACAAAACCATGCGGGGTTACCATATTTTACGGCGCAGCGGCTGGCAGGCGCATGGCTTACCCATGGAACTCATGGTCGCTAAACAATTGGGTCTTATGGGAAAAGAGCAAGTCGAGGAATATGGCGTCGATAAATTTATACAGAAATGCGGCGATTTTCTCGATTATTATGCACCTTATTGGGAAAGGATGAATGACCACCTGGCTTACTGGTTAGACCCGCAGGAAGCTTATGTGACATTTTCCCATGAGTTTACCGAATCGGTGTGGTGGGCAATCAAATCGTTGTGGGATAAAGGACTGCTGTACTCTTCACTAAAGGTGATGCCGTATTGCCCTAGCTGCGGCGTGTATCTTTCGGAGGACGAGGCAGTCCAAAACTGCAAAGAATCGCCGGAAATGTCAGCCGTCATTCGCTTGCCTTTGGTTAACGGCCCGGGTACCTCGTTACTGGTGATGACCCAGGCAGCCTGGTCATTGGTAGGCAATGTGGCGGTGGCGGTGAATCCGGATGCCGAGTACATCACCATCGAACAAGAAGCACCGGGTGGAGGTATCGAGAATCTCATTGTTGCTGAAAAATCAGCAAAAAAGATTTTCGGGGATGCACCGCTGAAGATTGTGGATAAGTTCAAAGGTAAAAAATTAAAAGGGGAAGCTTATTTTCCGTTATACACCTTCATCCTTGCTCAAAAAGCACCTCATATTGTAATCGTGGATGACCGTATTAAAGAAGCGTTTGGAACAGGGTTGAAACACATCGCGCCAACATTCAGCGAACAAGACTTGCAACTTGCCCAGGAATATGACCTTCCAATCCTTAACCCTTTGACTGATGCGGGCACCTTCATTCCTGAAGTCCGCCCATGGAGCGGAAAGTTGTTTTATGATGCTAATCCAATCATTGTCGAAGATCTCCAGGCGCGTGGACTGTTATTTTCTGTAGAAAGTTGCATAGCGGAACAACCTCACTGTCCATATTGTGGTGCGCCTATCATCGATTATGCCGGAAGCAGTTGGTTCGTCCGTTTCAGCCAATGTCAGGATGAATTGTTGCACCTGGCTGAAAAGGTGGTCGTAAGTTCCGGTTTAACGGAGGCTGGTCATCCTTTGGATAAGAATAAATTTGCCGATCGATTGCTAAGCTATCACCGCTTCTGGGGAACACCATTACCCATTTGGGAATGTCAAGCATGTCATTATCAGCGTTGTTTAGGATCGCGAGACGAATTAATCGAATTAGCGGGGAAACGTATGCAGGCACTCGATTGGGATTATACGGCTATCGATGAATTGATTATAGAATGTCCTGAATGCGGCGGGCAATTAAAACGAATCCCCGATCTAGTCAATCCATGGTTCGAAAGCAGTTGCATGCCATTTGCCCAATGGCATTATCCTTTCGAAAATAAAGCCGTATTCGAAACCCAATTCCCAACTGATATGATTTGCATCACTGAAGCTCGCAATGACAATTGGCTGGAAGATTGTCTTGCCGTCAATGGGATATTATTTGAAAAAGCGGCATTCAAGCATGTGCTAAACCTGAAAACGTTCATATCGAATTGGGATGAGAAAAACGCTGAAGGGGGTTTGGAAGCGGTCGAACCTTTTGACGTGATGAAAGCCTTTGGCGCGGATGTCTGGCGCTGGCATTTATTGGACTGCTGGCAGGCTGAAAGTAACAAATTCTCACCATTCTCTTTCCTATCTCAAGAGGCAGTCCAATCTGCGCAGCAGGTTGTTTCATCGATTTGGAATGTGTATTCTTTTTTTGCCACCCAAGCCAATTTATATGATTGGTCTGTAGAAGATATTTCCGAAAGAGCAGATTGGAATCTTTTGGATCACTGGTTGTGGGCGGAGATTAATTCTTTGGTGCGAGATGTCACGATTGGCTATGAAACCTTCGATCCATGTGCGATTGTTGCAACCCTAAAGAAGTTCATCGAAAAACTTAATGGGTGGTACCTCTCACAATCGAGACAACGCATTCATCTGGAATCACTGGAAAGCGGTAAAAGTGCGTTATTTACTGTATTATATAAAACCCTACATACCCTAAGTAAGTTAATCGCCCCGCTCATGCCGTTTTTATCAGAAGAAATCTACCAAAACTTGACGGCAAACTCCGCATCTACAAATCCCAATTCGATTCATCTGACTGATTGGCCGATTTCTGAGCTGCAAGATTTGGATGAGACGTTGATTATGGAGATGGATGAAGTGATTCATCTGGCTTCCTTAGGCAAGGCGGTTCGCTGCAGCGCCGGTATACCCATTCATCAACCTCTTACAGAAATAGCTTTCCTTTCCCAATTTGCTCCAACACAACATAGAATGAATGAATATGTCGATTTATTGCAAGATGATTTGAATGTAAAGCGCGTAATATTCATAGATTCTATAGAGCTGTTCGAGCAATATCTACTCTCTTACGAGAAGAAAGAACAAATGTCGCAAGGCGCGTCTCAGGTTGCCCTGGACACACGTCTCACACAACCATTAATCGAAGAAGGGGTGGTAAATCAGGTTATCAGTGAAATAAACGATCTGCGCCTGCAAATGGGCATTGCAGAATTCGAACCGATCCGATTGTATATCAAATCAACGCCAAGAGTGATGGAAGCGCTATTTCGCAATCGGCAGATGATCATTGGTAAAGCCGCGGTGGTCGAAATGATCGAAGTATTACCATCGCAGAAAGAACACACCTCTCAATTCGAGATTAATGGGGATACCATCGTTGTTGGGGTTGAGAAACACACGTAAGTGAGCGGGGATTAGGGTTGTGTCGCGTTAAAAAAAGAAGCCAGGGATATTAATCTCAATAAGAAATAATCTATATAAACTTTGGCCCAGTTTATTTCCTAGCCTTATCTCGTAGGGCTGTCCAAAAAGTTATAAATGTCATGTCGAGCGAAGCGAGACATCTAAATATAATTAACTGTGAAAAGACCCCTCGCTTCGCTCGGGGTGACAATCTTCTTTTAGGACAGCCTCGGTGAGGGTGCGGTCAAATAAATCAAGAAAAACCAAAATAATGAATCGTACTTGACAGAGTACTGGCATGCTGGCTGATATAATAGAAAACATATGAAGAAAATCCGAAATTCATGGCTCGCATACATAGCCTGGCTCTATATTGCGGCCGTTGCCTGTTGGACTATTGCATATCTGATTTTTGGCGACCGCTTTGGATTAATCGCTTTATTTAACATGTTCGCCATTTATCTATTTCTGCCCCTGCCTTTGATTATTGCCTTCGCAGTATTATCACGAAACAAACCTATGCTTACAGGCTGTATCGCCTTATTTTTTGTGTTTATGGGGTTATGGGGAGAATTATTTATTCCGAAGCCAAGATATGCACGTGCTTATCCTGCAGAAGATGGCT
>JBDKUB010000544.1:0-1551 GCA_039679915.1 Anaerolineaceae bacterium | reverse complement strand
CTTGTTTCACCAAATCAAATGACTGAAGTCATTACTACAGTAAGTCAAAATGCTGATTTTTTACATGCCCCTCTGTCCTGCGGACATCTCCCCATTTTCTGCGAAAATGGGGAGAAAGAGAGGGGCTATCTTAAAATCACCAAAATAAATCCTTATGTGACCGAAACGCTCGAAGATAAAAATCATGATTCAGGCATGTGAATGATGCCATAAACAAAATCTAATTCTATGGGTTTATGGAGAAATATTCAAAAAAGCCAAGCCCAAATTGACCAATGAAGAAGTATAAAGTTGAGGGAAAATGCCAAATACAATCAAACCGATACAAGCTAAAACGATGAGAATTCTTTCTCCCATTTTTTCATGAACCCGCCACTCCACTTCCCCTGTACTCTGAAATATGTTTGCTAATGCCCTAAAAAGCCCAATGGTCAACCCAATACTGCCGAATATACTCACATTAGCTGCTAATGGAAATAGCTCGTTCAAATATTGCCATACTCCGACCATAGGATTGTATCCGGCGGTTAGTGGAATTCCAATTAAAGAAAATACAGCAAGGGCAAATCCGGTTACTGCCATAGGATGTTCGTACACAATTCCCCGAATAGCCTGATAATCTAATGAGTTTCGATTGTTTTTTACAATGGACAAGGATAATGCCCATAATCCATAACTGATGCCGCGCGGAAATGAGGCAGTGAAAAACAAAGCCATCAAGGGTCGATTTTGGATTGAGCCTAAGCCCAATGAAAGCATTAATAAGGTGAGCCCAATTTCGAGGATAACAGTGAACCCAAATAACCGTGCCAGGTTGTTTTGGATGGCAGCCCATAAAGATCCCAAAATGACCATTAATACCCCGCTAAATCGTAGATAAACATACAACCAGGGTGTAGTGTATAACCAAGTAAACCGCTCCAAAAATGTAATACCTAATAATCCAATGGCAAGGGGTAGCACATAAAAAACAAAACTTCCCGGTATCGGGTCGGCTTCTTCGGCAACTAAGGGTATCCATGAATGAAATGGAAAGATGGAGAAGAACAAGCCAAAGCCAATTGCCATCAAAATAGCTGCTTGCAGCACCAATGTGGAATCTTCAGGGTTGACTTCCACTCCGGATAATAACCAACCGCTGAATAAAATAAAAGGCATTGCCAACGATTGTAAACTCAAGAATCTCACAACGCCTCGATTCCTGGTTTTCCCCGGCTTGATCAACAGGATGGCACACACCAACACCACCATTTCCAGGATTATGGCTGCATATAAGAACGGTTCGATAGCCAAAGCGGCAACCAGCAAAGCCGAAATCCCAATGCTGATTGGTGTGAATATGCGATTCTTGGTAGAAACCAGCGCACCGATAATCCAGAAAGCAGCCGCAGAATATATCAATATAAGTATGATTCGATCATTCGTCGTGAGAATGAAGCGCCGTCCTAAAACGGTCAACGAATTGGAAATTTCTATTGTCCAAAACAGCAGCTTAAATTTTTCACCAATGGGAACAATCCATGCTAAGCCCGCCAGGGATACAGCGAGCAT
>JBDKUB010000250.1:0-1709 GCA_039679915.1 Anaerolineaceae bacterium | reverse complement strand
AATAAAAGCCTTTGGAATTTATTAACTGAAATCCAACCAGATGGGAAATTAGATAAAAATAATGAATTACATGAAACCACATGTCAATCAATTGAAA
The DNA here is from genome assembly GCA_039679915.1 of Anaerolineaceae bacterium. GTDB lineage: Bacteria > Chloroflexota > Anaerolineae > Anaerolineales > UBA4823 > JAAZNS01. The sequence goes on along the minus strand of JBDKUB010000250.1, from coordinate 1,612 downwards.
ATATTAATCAAGAGGATTGTCTTGAGGTTGCCTACAAAAATATTCGCGATCCCAAGACAAAAATTCTTCCTCGCTCGGTACCCCAACATGTAATTCAAGGTTTAAGCCAATACGGAATCAATGTAATAAACTATGTAATTGATGTCGACGATTATCACCAATACTTTAAAAAGGCTCGATATACAGAAGACTTTCCGGAATACTATTCTTTCAATATCAAAGAAAAATCGTTGGAGCATTACATAACTGCTAAAATGCTCGATCTAAAATCTGATGATATCTACATTGATGTTGCCAGCCAGCATAGCCCAATTCCCAAAATCTACAGTAGATTATTTGGTGTCACATCATATAAGCAAGATCTTGATTATCCTCCAGGATTAAATGGGGATACTATTGGTGGCGATGCAGCTAATATGCCTGTACCAGATAGATTTGCTGACAAAATGGCTTTACATTGCTCGTTTGAGCATTTTGAAGGTGATGCCGATTGTCGGTTCATTCACGAAATTGAGCGTGTGCTAAAACCTGGCGGAAAAGTGTGTATAGTTCCCTTATACCTTTCTAGTCAATATCACATCATAACAGATCCTCTGATAGCAATTTCCCAGAACGTTGATTTTGAAAAAGATACTCTCGTTTTTTGCAAGCGTGGATGGAATAATCGTTTTGGACGTATCTACGATCCCGTTTCATTGTTTTCGCGCATCAAACAAAATTTAGGCTCTCTTAAAATGAAAATCTTCAATATAAAAAACGCAAAAGAAGTAGATTCATCCTGTTATGTTGAATATGCGATGTTGTTGGAGAAGGATGGTGAGATAGTGAGCACTTTACTGGTAGAAGATTATATTAAGCTGGCGGATGATAAAGTAGCTGTTGGGGATATCGATGGTGCCATTGATACATTATTCGAGTGCAGCGGTTTGTATTCGGATATTGCCGAGGTATATCAGCTCTTGGCGGTATTGATGACCAAGAAGCAAACCTATCAATCTGCCAAAGCAATGTTAGACAAAGCAATAACCTTAAAACCGGACGATGCAGACCTCTATAATCAGTTGGGGACTGTGCATTATCTGGCTGGTGATATGGATGCCAGCAGAGCTGCATATGAAAAAGCTTTGACCATCGATCCCAACCTGGAGCATGTGAAAGCCAATCTCGAGGAATTATCGCAGACGTCAGCAGTGCATGAGGTATCTTCTGCGGTCGAAAATGAATTAACTAGTTTATTGGACCAAATAAACAGGCATATCGCTTTCTCGCGTGCCCTCACGGATAATCTGGTTTCGATGGCGGAACGCGTCGAAAAAATGTTAGGTCATCCTGTTAAGCTTGCAGTAACCCCACCGCAAGAAGCTCAGTCAGATCATCCCGTTGTTTTTGGAAAAGGTTTTTACCAAGACGAAGGGGGATTTCGCTGGGTGGCATCTGAAGGACAACTCATGCTTTCTTCTGTTTCGCAATTCAAAGCGATGGAGATGGATTTTGATTTATCTTGCGCCAATGCTAATTGCTATCAGAAATTTCCCTTCGAAACAGGGGTCTTTGTGAACGATGAGGAGAAGGCGCATCTGGTATTCGATGTTGATGAGCAGACAAGATCGGT
>JBDKUB010000096.1:0-2524 GCA_039679915.1 Anaerolineaceae bacterium | reverse complement strand
ATTTTTCATAATAGATTACCGGTAAATCGATATGCAACGGTTCAAAATATCGGGTTTTCATTTCCCGATGGTTTGGATCAGACAACCAAGCTAGTGGGATAGTAAAAATGTGTTTCACTTCCTGAACTTGAATTTTATATGAAAAGGGCCAGGGGATAATCCCAACAATCGGCGTCACATGATAATTAGAAATGGTATGAATGGGGTTTAGCCTTGCTATAATCTTTACTCTATCAGAATCGAGCCCAATCTCTTCTTGGGTTTCTCGTAAGGCAGTCTGAAAAACCGATTCGTCTCTCGGTTCCAACCTGCCTCCCGGAAACGCGACTTGGCCGCTGTGTTCCTTAGAATCTTCTGTTCGGTGAATGAAAAGGACATGCCAATTCCCCTCATTTTGGAAAAGCGGGATAAGCACCGCGGCTTCCCGCGGAGGTTCGGAATAGAGTTTGGAAAGCGAATCGATGGTGACTTCTGTTGATTGAGCAGGTGGATTATTAGCCAGGCGAGATATTAGCTCAAATTCTGAAAGGCTATCGAGACTACAGTTATTCATAAAGCCAATCAATATTCGTTAAATTCATATTGCTCACTCAATTCGGGCGGTATTTCGATAGAAGGAATTATCGGACGGGCGAATATTAAATATCCGGTATGTGCAATCATACGATCCGTAGGACGTAGACGCGAAGCAGCCGGCTTGTAATAACGCAGGAGCAGTTCGCACACATCTACAAAGGCAAAATTCTGTCGGTGAAGATCTAATAACAACCTTGAAACCTGATTGGTGGTAGGTAAGATGCAGCCAAACTGCCCGCCTGGTTTCAGGCAATGACGCACTTTATCCATATATTCATAAGGGTTAGGGATATCAAGAAAAAGTGCATCAACATTTTGTTCGTCAAATCCTTCACCAATATCTTTTAATTTCAATGTGACGTTATCGATTAAACCTAATTTTTCAAGATTTTTTCTGGCTAATGCTTGCATTTCGGAGCGGCAATCATAAGAAATAACATGACCGGTAGTCCCTACGCTCCAGGCTAATGCAGTAGTGAGTGCGCCAGAACCGGTACCCGCTTCAACAACTACACTGCCAATGCCAATGCTCATTTTGAGCAATATGAACCCGATATCTTTAGGATACATGATTTGGGTATTTCGGCGGGTCTCTTGGATCAAGTCCGCTAAGCCTGGCTTTAGCAAAAAATAAATTTGGTTGGTGTGAGATTCAACCTGACTTCCCCAGGATTTACCAATCAGGTCATCGAAATATAGAATTCCGCGGTGCGTTTCGAATTTTCCGCCTGGATTCAGACGGACAAAAATAGATTTATTGGTAGGACTGACCAGTTGAACCAGGTCTCCAGCTTGTGTGACGGTCGAAGAATTTGACTTGAACATATATTAAACTGATTTTACGCTGATAAAAGATTATTGATAAAAAATTCTGTAATCGTGTTGTAACATTTCACCCGATTTTCATATTTTAGAACATCGTGCCCTTCATTCTCGAATACTAAGTATTCAACTTGTTTACCTTGAGAGCGGAGAAAATTCACCAGGTCACTGGATTCTTTTTCGACTACACGCGGATCATTTTTTCCTTGAATTACCAAAAGAGGGCAGCTAATATTTTGAATATAGGTTTGTGGCGAGCGTTCCTTCAAGAACTTTACATCTTCAGGTACTTGGGGATTACCCAGGGCAATGTTGTAATAAGGCTTCCAAGTTTCGGGGATGCGTTCACAAAAAGTCAATAAATTATAGGGACCAAACATATCTACGGCGGCAGACCATAGTTCAGGATGGCGGCTGGCTAGTGTCAGGTTCATGTAGCCGCCATAAGAACGCCCAACGACACCTGCTCGAGATAAGTTCAGGCGTTTGTCTTGGGGGAGGACAACTTGCATGGCATGAACATGATCAAGGCGATCTTTTCCACCCCAATCCTTGTCAACTTGTTTGGTGTAATTTATTCCATAACCGGTGCTTCCCCGAACATTGGGAACAAAAACAGCGAAACCATTTAAGGTGAGGTGCTGGATAAGTGGCATCGAAAACCAGGCAAAATCAGGTCGCTCTTGCCCTTGAGGGCCACCATGAACGTAATAAATCAATGGATAAGGTTCTCGAAAATCGGTCGCTTTTGACGGTAAATATAAACGGGCGGATATTCGGAGACCATCGAAGGATACAAACGAGGCATCTTCACCGGGAGATAGCGATTCGGGTGGAATACCTAAGATAGTCTCATCGGTATGACGATGGACAATATCGCGATTCTTTCCTTCGATTGTATAGATTTGGGTTGGTGATATGGCAGAGGAAAAAGAGAGAATAAAACGATCCGAGGTAGTATCACAACTGAATGAATCTAAAACCCCATCGGAAAGTGGGTTTTCGCCACATAATGTATGAATGATGTTGAATTCAAGTTTGTCAAGGTCGAATATTCCTTCGTATAGCCATGAGCAGCCATCGATGTTGTACTCTAAAGTGAAGAAGTTATCATACATATGATCGA
>JBDKUB010000068.1:0-8186 GCA_039679915.1 Anaerolineaceae bacterium | reverse complement strand
AAAAAACCGATTATCTTAGGGATTCACCAGAGAAATGTAACAATGCCAGGTGGCGGGCTCGTTTGATTGCCTTGGCAAGCTCTCGTTGATGCTTGGCGCATGTACCCGTTTGGCGGCGAGGACGAATTTTACCATCCTCGCTGATGAACCGACGTAGCATATCGGCTTCTTTGTAATCGATTACGGCATTGTGATCAGTGCAAAACTGGCATACACGTGGGTGAGCATAAAAATGCTTACCTGGTGCTTGATTATCTGTAGGATTAGGTTGGTTACTCACTTAATATAGCTCCTAAAAAATTTAAAATGGATATTCTTCTTCATCGATGGTTTCTTCTTCTAGAGTATCGTTATTCGTTTCGCGTTTTTCATCGAGCATGATCATCTCGTTAGCTACTATTTCGGTAGAATAGTGCTTATTGCCATCCGGGTCTTCCCAATGACGAGATTGCAATCGTCCTTCGATATAGATCAGACGGTTTTTGGTAAGGTATTGTTTGCATATCTCAGCCAAACTACCCCATGCAACAACATTAAACCATTCTGTTTCAGTTCTACGTTCACCATCGGATGTATTCCATGACCGGCTAGTTGCAACACTAAAGGTAGTGACCGGTCTGCCAGAGGGTGTATAGCGCATTTCGGGATCTCGCCCAAGTCGACCGATGATCATGACTTTGTTAAGACCACGGCTCATTTCATATTCCTCCGAAAAAAAACCAAACCAATCGAGAAGCTTATTTTGAGGTGATCAGAAAACGTAAGATTGGCTCTGACAATCGTAAATTACGTTCTAATTGTGCGCTGAATGCGGGTTCCATCATTATATGCAAAAACATATATTGGCCTTCTTTATGCTTTTTTATGGGATAAGCAAGTTGACGTTTTCCCCAAAAATCAGCTTTAAGCACCTGACCTCCGCCTTCAGTAATCCATCCAGTGACCCGATCTACGATCTCTTTGAACGCATTTTCATCTAGATCAGGATGGACAATGAAGATCAATTCATATTCACGCATTAGAGTGCCTCCTTTCCACGGGTTTGCCTCCGGACAGGCTTTGCAGCCAGCCAAAAGCGGAAAGTAAGCCACGCTAAGCGTGGCTTGCGGGGTAGTTTAGCATAAAGCAAGAAATTTGCAAAGGGGACATTTCTACTTTGCAGAATAGGGGACATTTCTACTTTGCATTGACAGGGGACATTTCTACTTTAATTCACCAATCGTTTTATCACAAGAGACGAAATTAACCTTTGATTTACGGTTTTCCCTTGACTTCCAACGTATCGAAATGTATGATGAATTAGTGATAATTTCATTATTTTATTTTTGGGAAGACGAGTGAAAATATGAGCGATGATGAATTATTACCCGAAGAACGAGCTCTCCTGCTTCGATTGGCGAGACAAGCGATCGAAGATTATTTCGAAACCGGGGAAAAACGAAAGATTGATCTGAATAATTTTTCCGAACGATTGAGAGCGAATGGTGCTAGCTTTGTTACACTTACTGAACATGGTGAACTTAGAGGGTGTGTAGGTGCCTTGGAAGCCTATCAGCCATTGGTGGAAGACGTACGTGACCATGCCATTGCAGCAGCTTTCGAAGACTATCGTTTTCCACCACTGCGGCTTGAAGAATTACCAGAGATCGAGATAGAGATTTCCCGATTGACGGCACCCCAACCTGTATCGTATACCGATCCAAATGATTTAATAAAAAAAATTCGTCCGAATATCGATGGTGTCATTCTACAAGATGGGTTTCGTAAAGCAACTTTTTTGCCTCAAGTTTGGGAGAAACTCCCTAATCCCGAAATGTTCTTGAGCCATTTATGTCAAAAAATGGGTTCTGACCCCAATGTTTGGCGGGTAAAAAAACTCAAAGTATTTACCTATCAAGTCGAAATGTTCCATGAGTAAATTTTGATATTTATATTTGAGTAAAATGTTCAACGTTGAGTACGAATAATGTAGCTCTTTTTGCATTGGGTTCATCGGGGGGTAGCATGGAATCTTTGATTACTTGAATGGCATCATTCACTTTTTCATCTGCAACACCGATAATCAAGGTAGTCGACCCACGTCTTAAAAAACCTCCGGTAGAGGCAATGCGTGTAACGCGGAAGCCTGAAGAAACCAATCCTTGAGTCACCGGTTCGTTATCGTTATCGCGAATAATAGCGACAATCATCTTCATAGTTAAATCTCCTCATAACTTTCAATGGGCAATATAAATACTATTGCGCCTCCAACTTGAATGGGGGTGGAAAGAGGGATAGGTAGGGGAGCTCCCTCCAATGGAGTTGAGACATATTCAGTCCGCTCATGACAGGTGTTTTGGATTGCTTCAAGTGCTTGATCCATTTGTTTGTCATTCAAACTGATCAGCAAAACCGCATTTTTTCTTTCTAAAAATGCTCCGGTGCTTGACAAATGGTAACAAGTTAGCCCTAATTTATTCAAAGCTTGGGTTGCTTTTCGTTCATCTTGAAATTGAACGATGGCTAATAAGAGACAATTAGCCGGTAGGTTTTGCGCATTCTCACTCATGGTGAACATGTTATCAGGTTGGTCGTCCATTTTAATTTTCCTTTTGATTTTTTGCCAACCAAATTACTCAAGGGTGATAATCTTTAATCCATCGCCTTCTATAATCGTAGTTTCACCGTTGGGAAAAATCACGGTTGTTTTATCCATTTGTTTATATATATTTATACCTCGATATTTTACCGTAACTGGTAAAGAGTAAGGGTTAAATCCTTTTAATGCAATTTTATTGGATGAAAGTAATCGTACGCCTAGGGTATCTAAAAACAAACCCAGAGGTGCTACACCATTAATGATATGTGTCTCACCGTTTCCCATTCCTGAAACAGCGTGATACTGCTCTCGGAAAGCATGGGATATTTGAAGGGATTGAACAATGGCCGGCATAAATTGGGAGAATAATTGCGCTGTTTCCTTTCGATATCCATATCTTAACATACCTTCGCCAATGAGTTGCGTCCAGATAAGGTCAATATAAGGATATGTATCGTTGTCAGCCAGAGTATCGGCGTTAGGAAATAGCCGCAATCCAAAAGGGCATGAATATTTTTGGGGATTAGTCAAGCCATGTTTTATCATGGAATATGCTTGTTCCTTATGGGGGATTCCTGCCCATAATGGAAGGAATGAAGTAAGATCTTGGAAATGGTAATTTGCAGTGTAAACTGTAACCGTATCTTCGGTTTTAAGGCCTTCGATGTCAATCGATTCGATTTGTGAGTATACCGCACTTCCGGTGATGTATCCTATTCCTTGATTCCAATGCATGTGGTTTATATCGAGCCGTTCGACGTTATATTTCCCATATTGATCGATTCCATGAATAAGGAAATGTCCCCTCCGTGTGTTTTCATCATGCACTTGGATATGGATCAAGACCCGAACTGGAGGTTTAAATTCTCGCCGAATCAAGATTTTACTTGCCCCGGATTGCTCGATTAATTTCTCACCTACTGTGCTTTCATGAGTATCACGGTCACGATAGAGGTAAGTGTTCTCTTGATTATTCCAGGTAGAATCGACAAATTCATGTAACACTTGAGCAATCGATTCCAATTCGAGGTCAAAATCATGCTGTTGAATGATGTTTCCCATGTCCAATAAACTTTGACATTCTCTAAAAAGCATCGAAGCTAATGCAGGACTTTCAGCCGTGGATATATCTACACCTTGAGAATTAGGAAGGCTGTATGAAAAAATCGGATGGTTTTCGAACCCGGCTTGGAAGATATGATCCCATTCGGGAATACCATCTTGATCGCGGTCGTGCTGAGGGGTAAACCAGGATTTCAGATATCGATAGAGAGGGACGAAGGTTTCTTTTAGAAAATCTTGATCTGCAGTACATTGAAAAATCCGCCATGTCAGGGTGCATAAAATCGGTGTGGCTAATAATTGGCTTCTTTGTCCGGCAACACCGGGCTTCCAGTCGATGCTTCCATCCTGGGATTGAACCGAAATGAAATTTCTAACTAGCCCTTTGGCAAAATCCGCAGCCGCCGGCAGCGAAGAACTCACCAGAAAGTAGCTTTCTAAAGGGGATTGCCCGTTCCATAAGTAGTTATAATCCAAACCATCCCCTCGAAAAGAATACCCCTGATCTTTTTGGCGGGACAAAACAAAAGATGGATAAGGTAGCTGGCCTTTTGGATTAATGCGTGAGCGATGCAATGAAGTTTGGGAAAACGCAAATGTGGCATCCCAATCGGGATTACCCGTGAAAACATCGATCATGCCGGTATTGTGCATTCTGATTCTATTAATTTCTGATTCCCAGGCTCTTCCCAGGTAATGTCGGGCTGCTGTGAAAGAGTCATGGACGTTTTTATAGGCTGCGAAACTCATGGTTACAAAGCGAGCTTCACCCGGCATGAGATGGATTACCTGGTTGAAACTTGGGTAAGGACTGGCTTTGGGGACTGCCCCACCGCTAATCAGGATGACCGGAAATAAATCAAAGGTCTTGCCGGATAATATCCAGGTATTTTCGATCTCCAATGGAGCGATGAGTTGCCCGTTATGGGGGGATAATTGTGCAATCCACTCAAATTTTATTTCTCTGGGGGAAGATGATTGATTAATCAATTCATAGCGGATCAATATGCCTTGAGAATAGGGAACCCAATATTCAGCTTGAACGTCTAAGTCGTTAAACGGACTAAGATAAAAAGAAAGATAATTAGAGTAGAACTCATTTAATAGGGGAGGGTTATTAAAATATAAAGGATTACAGATTGTGACGTCTTGTTCAGTAAACCTGGGCAACATCTGAAAGGATTTGGCACGTAAACCAAACGTGGTCTGGAGGGAAATACCTACTGGTTCTCCACCATCAAGGGTTATTTCCCAAATTTGGTCATTTAAGTAATTTGTTGGAACGAGACATGCATCCGATGCTAATATAAGGTTCAAAGGATCGGATGGTTTTAGTTTCCATACTCGCATGGATGAATTTTAAGGGAAGTTTGATTAGGCGTCAAAGGAATTTCCACATGATTTTATGCTAGAATGAAACCATCTATTAACCAAGAAATTTCTTGGAGGATCATTTATGGATACCCCAATCATTACTCAGCGCGGTTTGTATTTTGAAGAATTCGAAATTGGTCAACAAATTGTAAGTATGGGAAGAACGATTACCGAAAGCGATATTGGTCTTTTCGCCGGTTTGTCAGGGGATTTTAATCAATTACATACGGATGAAGAATATGCCAAAAATTCACTATTTGGCAGGCGGGTTGCTCATGGAATGTTGATATTAGCCATCGCCTCTGGATTGGCTATGAGAACCGGTATTTTGGAAGGAACAACATTAGCATTTCGAGAAATAAGTGAATGGAAATTTTCAAAACCGGTATTCATTGGGGATACGATTCATGTCGTAATGAAGGTAATTGAGAAAAAAGAAATGCGGCGCATTGGCGGAGGTGAAATTTCTGTACAAATCAATGTGATAAATCAGCATGATGAGATGGTCATGAAAGGGATTTGGAATGTTCTTGTGGCAGCGAAAGGATAGTATGTTAGCATAGGTAAGGTAAACCGATGTCAGATCAATCGAACCAACCCCAAGATGAATTCCCCAATCAACGATTTCGAAGGCTTATTTCGGAATCGGAAGAAATTGAAAATGCCGATGATAATATGGTAGAACAAGATCGAGAGGCGGATATCATTTCAGAAAGCGATCAGGGGGAAGAAAAAGCTGAAACGCTTAACCCATCCGAAGAAGAATCCAATTCAACAGAAGATAATGTGGATGTCCAATTCAAAGATTTAGGAAAGGAGCCCGACTTATCCGAATATACAGTTATACCTTTGAAGCCTAAACCAAATACCTCTACAAATATCTCGACTTCACAAACCCGCAAAACACCCCTATCATCTCCACCGGCGATTGATACCCAGAGGTTGCCTTTACCCAAGCGGATCGATGAAATCGATACCGAGGCGACGCGGGTTTCACCGGTTGCCTATCAGCCTCGACGAAACGAAGAAATCTCGCCAGCACCAGTAACTCAGCCAACTCCGCGTTCACAACACCAGAAACCACCTGCTGGTCAAGTGAAAACCCCTGTTGAGAGGAAACCTCGAAAGAAAAAACCACCTCTTATCCATATGGATTGGAAACAGGGATTGGGATGTGTTGTAAAATCGATGATTGCGGGTCTTTTTATTATCGTTATTTTGGGATTATGTGCTTTTTCCTTCGGCTTATATCAATATTATTCCATAGCCAAAGATTTACCCACTATTGCAGATTTAAAGCAGCGTGCCTCACAATTCGAGACCACCCGGATTCTTGATCGGGAAGGCAATATCCTCTATGAAATACTTGACCCTAATGCAGGCCGGCGGACCTATGTAACTCTGGACAAAATTTCACCATATATGGTCGCGGCAACACTGGCTACAGAGGATAAGGAATTTTATAATCATCCCGGATTCGATATTTTCGCGATTGGGCGCGCTTTTCTCCAGAATCAACAGAGTGATGAAATTGTTTCAGGCGCGTCGACCATCACCCAACAATTGGCGCGTAATTTATTATTCACTGCAGAAGAGCGTAACAATCAATCCTATGAAAGAAAATTGCGCGAAGCTGTTCTGGCAGCAGAAATTACTCGCAAATATTCCAAGGACGAAATTCTTGAAATTTATTTGAACGAAAATTATTATGGTAATTTAGCGTATGGGGTCGAAGCGGCTGCCCAAACTTATTTTGGTGTTCATGCCAGCCAGCTCGATTTGGGGCAAGCTGCGTTTCTTGCCGGATTACCTCAAGCACCTTCGATCTATGATATCTATACCAACCGTGAAATAACCTTGAAACGGATGGAAGATGTCTTGGTATTGATGTACAAATTGAGCCTTGAGCAGGATTGCATCTACGTTAGCAACAGTTCTGAAAGGGTTTGTGTTGATGCAGTATCTGCAACTAATGCTTCGAATTCAATGGCGAATTACCAATTCCCCTCCCCCGATGTACCCATGCATTATCCCCATTGGGTCAATTATATCCGTTCGATTTTGGAAAGCCAATTCGATCCGCAGACCATCTACCGCTCGGGTTTCAGCGTGTATACCACCATAGATCCTGCGATGCAAGATTTAGCTGAGAAATTGGTTAAGGAGCAAGTCGAACACCTGGCTGATAAAAAAGCCACGGATGGAGCCTTGATTGCCATTCAACCTTCAACAGGCGAGATATTGGCTATGGTTGGTTCTGCTGATTATCACAATGATGCGATTTCGGGACAGGTAAATATGGTGGTCAGTCCCAGGCAGCCGGGTTCAGCGATAAAACCCGTGACCTATCTGGCTGCGTTGGAGCAGGGGTGGACTGCCTCGACCCTGATATGGGATGTCCCTTCGAAGTTTCCAGCATCGGGGCTGGCGGAGGATACCAGCCAAAATTATGAACCGGTGAATTATGATGGCAAATTCCATGGTCCGGTGACAGTCCGGTCCGCACTGGCTAATTCATATAATGTGCCGGCGGTAAAAACACTGTATGCGGTGGGAATTTATGATAATCCTTCCACTCCCAATGAAGATGGAATGATTGCCATGGCAAAACGCCTGGGTATTACTACATTTACTCGGTCCGATTACGGATTATCCCTCACCTTAGGTGGTGGGGATGTGACATTATTCGAGCTAACTGCTGCCTACGCAACACTTGCCAATAATGCCAGCCGTTTGTCACCCGTGGCGATTACTCGAATTATCGATTACAACGGAGAAGAAATATATTCCAACCCGAAACCGGCTGCAACGCAAGCCATCCGCGCTGAACATGCTTATATTATTACATCGATATTGTCCGATAATGATGCCAGAACACTGGCATTTGGGGCGAATTCTGTGCTGAATCTACCTTTTAAAGCCGCGGTAATAACAGGAACGACTAATGACTTTCGCGATAACTGGACTTTGGGGTACACCCCTGATTTAGCTGTAGGTGTCTGGATTGGAAATGCTGATTATTCTCCCATGGAGGATATCAGTGGGGTGGAAGGAGCAGCACCGATATGGGCGGAATTCATGAAGACGGTGGTTCCTTTGATCTCGGGAGGCAACCCCAGCTCATTTTCGCGACCCCCAGGAATCGTGGAAAAAGTTATTTGTTCTGTCTCTG
>JBDKUB010000112.1:0-16647 GCA_039679915.1 Anaerolineaceae bacterium | reverse complement strand
TGCCAGCCCCTTCAAGGACCGCACCATGTTATTGATCCCCACCATCTTGGGTGTTGGTTTATTTGGAGTTTTCTTCAGCATCCGGAAGAAATCGTAAAGGTATTGGAATAAATCTAGGAGAATGATCATGACAACACAAGAAAACCTCAGCGAAATATATCCGGAAGCACGCAAGAGCTATATGCATCCAGCCATCATCCAGGAATTGGATTTAGAAACCCGCGCTGGCTCTCCATTGGGATTACCTGATCCATTCAACTTAGATGGATTAAATCCGTAAATCACAACAAACTCTGAGTCTTTTGTATACGATAACCTGAGGCATGAAAGCCGTATTGATAACGGTTTTTATGCCTCGGGTTTTTTTAACCCAAAATATTTGAAAGTTATTAGAGGGGGAAACCTTGCATATCTGCCAGCAAGAATAATTGACTAATTGCCGATAACTGCATAGAATAGACACAAAAGACCGAAAAGGCAAATCCGGTGAAAACCGGAGACGCAAAGCTATGGGTCTAAAGTTATCGATAAGATAACCATGACCGCCAGGCCGCCGATGCGAATGGTTTTGTTTTAATTCTCAGGCCTGGAGCTTTCCAAGCCTGATTTTTTTTATCGATCTTTACCAACGGTCCTGATTTACCGACAAAAGCAAACCCGGTAAAAGCCGGAGACGCAAAGCCATGGATCTAAAGCTGTCTTTAGGACAGTCATGACTGCCAGGCTGCCGAAACAGGAATACTTTTTCTTTTCCATTCATTCGTTCGACAGGTCTGGCAATCAGGTGTGCATATATTGGAATAGAAAAAGTATAACAAATGGATAAGAGATTAACCTTAGAGCGATTAGCAGACCGATTTCCTCCTCATAGAGCGAAGAAAATTTGCCTGGCTTTAATGGTGATTACTTCCTTAGTCGGGGCGGTTATCCAAATCTCGAATGTCCAAGCGGCTCGATATCTAAACATCGATTCGACCTGCCAGGCGTTTACGCAGGTGAACGATAGTGCTTTTGGATTAGGGGGTGGTGCTGACAGTACTTATTCTAGTGAAGAGGGTTTCGAAATTGTAGTCTTCAATGATCAACTGTATCTGGGCATGGAAGCGGACAACTCCTTTGGCGCCCGTATTTGGCGGACAAAAGCGGGTGTGGTCCAACCTGCTAGCCAAGCAGATTGGGAAGAAGTCGCCGAGGATGCCAACGGTTATCCCTTTGGCATCTCCAATATCGCTCAAAACGATCATATCGATAGCCTGGCAGTATTCAACGGTTATCTATATGCCAGCACAGCCAACGGCGGCACATCGAAACATGGAACGCGTATTTTTCGCAGCCCCACCGGAGCAGCCAATTCGTGGGAAGATGCAATCGAAGCGTATGGGGCTGGTTTTGGCGATATCTATAATACCAATTTCAAGGATATGCAGGTATTTCAGGGTTACTTATGCGGGGGGACTCAAAACTGGAATGTGGGAACCCAGCTTTGGTGCACCTCCGATGGCACCACCTGGACCCAGAAAAATATCAGTGGCTTTGGTTCTTCTTTCTATGATAACCGCACTGTAGAAGTGTGGTCGGGATTTGTGTACAACGACGCGTTATACTTTGGCGTCCAAAATTTGGGTGCTTTGCGCAGTGACATTTCGGATGATGTCGCAAAAGTATTTCGCACCTTCGACTTGGATGGAACACCCACATGGAGGGAAGTATTCAGCGGCACTGCAGGCAGTTACCGGGCTGATATCTTAGGTGAGTTGGATGGATATATCTATATTTCCACACGCAGCAGCGGAGGCATAGCAATTTTCCGCAGTTCGAGCGGCGATGCCGGGACCTGGACTCAGGTCAATGTCAGCGGTATGGATGGCGATGTCAATAACCTTTATAGTGTGGTGGATAATGCGGTTTTATACGATAATATTCTTTATGTAGCCGTTGTCAACTCGGTGGAGGGTTTGGAACTTTGGCGTACTTCCGGTGAATTGGTCGATGAGTCTCACGTCGATTGGGAAATGGTCGGCAGCAATGGTTTAGGCAACCCTCAGAACTCCCATGCCCAACTGATTACCTTCAATGATAATCTTTACGCCTGGACGTCTAATTACAGTTCAGGTCAGGAAGTTTTATACACCACCTGCCGTGCACAACAGTCCGCCGCAACCGATACACCACAGCCTACGATAACCAATACATTGCCACCCGCACTAGACCTGACAGAAACGCCTCTCCCATCTAATACACCAATGCCCACCGAGGGTGTAGGTGAAATTCCTGCCACGGAAACACCAGCGCCCACTCCGACTATTCCTCCATCGGAAACACAATCACCGATTATTTGTACGGATAATTTGGAGGATTGCGCCGTACAAGGCTTTTATTACTACGTTACATTCCTGCCAATCGTTGTATCGGTGCCCTGATCATTCCTATCGATAGAAAAATATAATTCGATAATTTTTCCCGGGGAACGTCGAATGAGATTCTATTGTTAATGGTTTAACAATAACTTTGCGCTTTATTTATAATTGGATCTCAAGCCATTCGAGCAGGCGAATTCTTTGATCATATAGGAGAACTTATCTGGTTTATCCATACACTAGACCCTAAAGGTTTTCTCACCCGTCCAAGATGCTTTTTTACGTAGTATCTTTGCTAAAATTAAAGATGATTCGCAATGGAAACCTTTAGGGTCTCCTATTAATGTAAAAGTGCAAAGATAGAAGTTTAATTAACCAAAGCTCTTTGTCGCCAGTGAATTGGATCTATTAGTCTGTCAAAGTTGCTTTGACAATTGATGGGAGGCTTTTTACATATTTCCGATTTTATTTTTCAGTTAAAATAAATGAAAATAAAGGATTAATTTTGAACCTTATTAGGTGGCTTTTAGTATAATTAAAGTAGGATAATTGGATATAAAGGATATATGTTGAAACATACTGAAAATCAGTTGGTAGAGGAATTGCGTTCTGGCAGCCTGGAAGCTTTAGGTTTGTTATACGACCGATATCAGCATATGGTTTATCGTACAGCAATAGCTATCACAGGCGATAGTGAGGCTGCTAACGATTTGTTACAAGATGTATTTCTTAGGCTGTATCGTTTTGCAGATCATATCGATTCGAAAAGGCCTTTAGAACCCTGGCTTTATCGTATGACTGCCAACTTATCTTATACCTGGGTCAAGCGGAATCATCGGTGGTATCAGCCATTGGAAGATCTGGCGGATTGGCTGGTGAGTGGCGAAAGTAATGTTCCTTTATCCCAGGTAGAATCACAAGACGATTGGCATCTTGTACAGCAGGCGGTATTGGATTTACCCTTACCCCAACGCATTGTTGTGGTACTTTATTATCTAAATGATCTTTCGATTCAAGAGATAGCGGAAATCTTGGAAGTGCCGGTGGGCACCGTTAAATCCCGTTTGCATTATGGACGTCATGCATTAAAGAAAAACCTTGGTTTACAAAAAGAAATGTTGCGTGATTTCAATTATGAACAAAGTTGAATATTTCATTATGAATGACACAGCGGATTATTATTTGCAGCAATGTTTGAAAAACTGGGCTGCCGAGCAACATCCACCCAAGGCAGTACGCTCGAAATTATTACATGCTGCATCTCCTTTTCATTTGAAGCTTTTTAATAGTTCTTCACGTCAAAACGAAATGAATGATGGGATTGCCGCTCCGGTGCCTTATCGACAATTTCTCAGCGGACGAACCGATGTACGTGGGCAGACGCAATTATGGGCATGGCACATGACCATGACCTCTTTACGTTTTTTAACTTGAGATATACTTATTAAGTAATTATTTCAGAATTGGTAATTAATTGGTAACCACACAAAATGATTATTATCAAATGATCATATACCATGGGTTGACCTTTTGTAGTTTTGTGGTATATTTTTTACTCACGTGGAGAAAATTTCATGTAGTGAAAGCCACTCGTTGCGTTCTCATACAAAATAACGGATGAGATAAATTTGCAGCGAGTGATTTTCTAATTATGAAGAGATTGAAAACCTTAGAAGGAGGTGATTGGAGAATACGAACCAAGTCAAGTTTAGTAAATTCACCAATTGCTAAGAATGTTTATCAAAAATCCAAAAAATTTTCTTCTTTAGGAGGAGAAAACAAATGAAAACCAGAAAAGTATTGGCTGTAATCAGCATCATCATGATCTTTTCTTTTGTGCTGAGCGCCTGCGCACCAACCACTCCGGTTGAAACAGCAGCCCCTGAAGCCACGGAAGAAGTAGTGGCTACTGAAGCTCCTGTGGAAACTGAAGCTCCGGTAGCAACCGAAGAAGTTGTGGCAACCGAAGAACCCACAGAAGAACCCACTGTTGCCCCGACAACTCGTAAGGGCGGCTGGCTGGATGAGATTGTTTTCACCGCCATTGCGGATGCGGAACCGGCTGTCAGCCAGATTCAAGCTGGCGCGATCGATATCTATCCCGTAACCGTTGATGATCCTGAACTATTGGAAACGGTGAAAAATGACCCCAACTTAAAGTACGTTGAATCTTATGGTAGCTTTAACCAATTGATGTTCAACACGGTTGAATGCAAAGATACATCCGTTTTGAATCCTTTCTCCAATCAAAAAATCCGTGAGGCGATGAACTGGGCGGTTGATCGTGAGTACATCTCTCAGGAAATAATGGGTGGCGCATCCAACCCTCGTTACACCCTTTTGACCACCACATTCCCAGACTATGCTCGATATGCTCCTATCATTGGTCAGTTGATCAACAAATATAAATCCAATTTTGATAAAGCCAAAGAAGTGGTCGATGCAGAAATGGTGGCGATGGGCGCAGAAATGGGTGCCGATGGCAAATGGCAGTACCAGGGTAAACCGGTTACGATCATTGGCTTGATCCGTAGTGAGGACAAACGTAAAGAGCAAGGCGATTACTTTGCCAACCAGCTCGAGAAGCTCGGCTTCACTGTTGATCGCCAATTCAAAGTCCGCTCTGAAGCAGCCCCCATTTGGCAGGGCGACCCCTATATGTGCGAATTCACTTACTATACGGCCGGCTGGATTTCCACTGCTATTGCGCGTGATGAAGGCAACATGTTTGCCCAATATAATACCGGCAGAATCCAAGATGTCCCTCTATTCCTGGAATATAAACCATCACCCGAATATGATGAAGTGCTAACAAAACTGCAGAACAATGATTTCAACAGCATGGAAGAACGCGACGAGTTATTTGCCAAAGCACTTCCAATGAGCATGGAAGAATCATGGCATGGTTTGATGATCAACGACACGGCTGCCTTCTCACCAATGAATAAGGATCTTGTAGTAGCATCTGACTTGGCTGCCGCGGTTGCAGGCACTGCTTTCTGGCCGCTCACCATGCGCTGGGATGGGAAAGAAGGCGGTACGGTAAAGATTGCTCAATCCGGTATCCTGGTTCAACCTTGGAACCCAATCGCCGGCAGCAACTGGACCGATGACGCGATGATCCAACGGGCAACGGCCGATTCTGGCTCAGTCTCTGATCCTTACACCGGGTTGTACTTACCACAACGTATCGAAAAAGCGGAAGTAATCGCTCAGGAAGGTTTGCCGATTGTCAAGTCACTCGATTGGGTTGATTTGAAATTCGAACCTGAGATCACCGTCCCCGAAGATGCCTGGGTTGATTGGGATGCAGTCAATCAAAAATTCATCACGGCTGCGGAAAAGTTCCCGGATGGAGTGACCGCGAAAACGAAAACCATTGTATACTATCCATCCAGCCTGTGGGAAACCAAATGGCATGATGGTAATACTATATCGATGGGCGATTTCATTTTGCATATGATTTTGAATTTCGATATCGGTAAACCAGAAAGTAAGATCTATGACGAAAACTATGTCCCACAGCTAGAAACTTTCATGAGCCATTTCAAAGGCGTCAAGATAACCTCAACAGACCCGCTCGTCATTGAAACCTATGATGATTTGTATTATTTGGATGCCGAGCAAATTGCCGGTGGTTCAACCTGGTATCCTAGCGACCTAGGGTATGTCGCTGTCTATGGTTACGGTATAGCTCCCTGGCAAGGAATGGTTCCTGCGATGTTAGCTGAAGAAAATGGCGAACTGGCTTTCTCAGAAGCTAAGTCATTGGATAAAGAAGTGGAATACACCAGCTTTATCGCCGGCCCCAGCCTGGAAATTCAGAAGAAATATCTTGATCAAGCGGCTGCTGAAAGCTATATTCCTTACAGCCCAACTATGAGCGAATATGTAACCAAAGAAGAAGCCGATACTCGCTATACCGGTTTGCTGGATTGGTATGGAAGTAAGGGCCACTTGTGGGTTGGTACAGGTCCTTATTATGTTGACCAGGTCTTCCCGGTTGAGGGCACAGTAACATTGAAGCACTTTGCGGACTTCCCCGATATGGCAGACAGATGGGCTAGCTTTGGTACACCCAAGATGGTCACCGCAAGCTTGGATGGTCCGGCGATTGTCAAAGCGGGCGAAGAAGCCGTCTTTGATGTGGCAATCACCTTTGGTGAAGAACCTTATCTCATCGAAGATTTGTCAAGCGTGACCTACTGGGTCACTGATGCAACCGGCGCCCTGGTAGCTCAGGGTGACGCAGTGGCTGTCGAAGATGGTGCTTATACCGTCACGCTTCCTGCCGATGTGACCTCGAAACTTTCATCTGGCGCGAACATGTTGTCCGTTGCCGTTGCGTCCAAGGTCGTTAGCATCCCCGCATTCGCAACTTTCGAGTTTGTCTCTCAATAATCGATACCCAACGTAAAGAGATAGGGGTGGATAAACCACCCCTATCTTTATCTCGAATTTTCATTGCCGCGAAATATCGTTTTACTGATTTTTACCGGTATTTTTTAAATTAGTAAATGATGAATAATTATCAAACCTTTAGGTGTTTAAACTTAAAAAAACCAAAAAGTTATTTTAGAAAGTGAAGGGAATGCTATGGCGCAAGCGAATCCTAGTATACCGCTCGGCGGTGGCGTGGAAGAGGTCAAGAAAAAATCTAAAATAGATTCCAATAATACTTTAGTAAGAGTTGCAAAATACACCGGCTTGCGTATTATTACCCTAGGCATTACCGTAATCATAGGGATATATCTCACGATATTAATAGCGAATATGGGCGGATATGTCGACGAAATCCGTCGGGCTCAAATTCGGGAAGATGTAGGTGCAAGGGTCGCTGGCAACCCAACCATGAGGAACCTACCTGCAGAAGTGAAACGGCAAAAAATTGCCGAAATGGTCGCCATCGAAGAAAAACGCTATGGTATGGATCAACCTTTTATTACGCGCAGTGCCAGGTACCTCGGTAATGCTATCCAGTTGAATTTAGGATATGCATTGAAAATGAACAGCAACTCTGGTTCTAAACTAGTGCGGAATATCCTTTTAGAGCGGCTACCCCCCACTTTATTGCTATTTGCTACAGCAGATATCATTCTGTTTTTTATTTCCCTATTTTTTGCGCTGGCATTATCACGACAGTATGGTAGTTTCTTCGATAAAGTATTAATTACCCTGACACCATTATCATCCGCACCCGGCTGGTTCTATGGCATTTTTCTAATCCTCATATTTGCTTCCATGTTAAAAATACTGCCTTTTGGAGGTATGGTAGATGCCCCTCCACCCAAAACGCCATTTTTATATTTTTTGAGTTTAATGAAACATATGATATTACCGGTTTTGTCTTTAGCTATTAGCCAAATTTTCATTCAGGTGTTTTCATGGAGAACGTTTTTCCTGATCTATTCCAGCGAAGATTATGTGGATATGGCAAAAGCAAAGGGGTTAACTTCCCGAGATATCGAACGCCGCTACATTTTACGCCCTACATTACCAACGATCATCACCAGTTTCGCTTTGCTTATTATTGGGATTTGGACGGGAGGACCCATCCTGGAAACGATCTTTAACTGGCCAGGTTTAGGTCGAACCTTCTATCAGGCGATTGGTCAATTTGACACCCCGGTTATTATTGGAGAGGCGGTAATCTTTTCCTACCTCTTAGCGGCTACTGTCTTTCTGTTGGATATCATCTATGCCATTGTAGATCCACGCGTCAAAATTGGCGGCGAATCGAGCAGCATATGAAATCATTAAAGAAAAATTTCCAGGAATTATTAAAATACCCATCAGCAGTCGTGGGGCTGATATTGGTATTAGTGCTCGTCGCTATTTCAATATATGCCATGGTCACTATACCTTATAACGAAGCCATAATTCTTTGGCGTGGTGGAGAAGACCAATGGTATCGGAACCCCAAATATGCTTTACCGAAATGGGTTAATTATTTTAGGAAGGATAAATTACCCGAATCGATTGCCTTATCTACAATAGACCATCCGGAGTATAAAACAGTCGAGACCAATGAGGATGGTTCTGCGATCATCACGATAGAAATACCATTCGAATACAATTATGAGATATTACCGGTTGACTTGATGATCCGCTTTACGAGTAATTTTCAAGAAAAAGCGCCGTTTGTATCGGTCTCTTGGATACGACCGGATGGAGAGAAAATCCGGATTAAGAATTTATCGATTTCACCTAAACAAGATTACCGCGTTTCACAGGATAAGGATCTTCAGAAAAAATTGGGTGGAAATAAGATAGAAGTTGGTTTGTTTACCGATTACAAAAATGATCCAAAAACGATCGAAAAGGGAAAATACACATTGAAGATCGAAGGGGCAACGTTCGAAAAAGACTCTGATTTCGATGCCGAGTTTATTGCCTATGGTAAAGTCGCCGGTTTGGGAGGCACCGACCATCTCAGGCGCGATCTGATCGTAGCCCTGTTATGGGGTGCTCCGATTGCTCTGGCTTTTGGACTCTTAGCTGCAGTTGGCACCACATTAACTCAGATGATCATTGCCGCGTTAGGCACCTGGTTTGGAGGATGGGTGGATATTTTAATCCAACGGATTACTGAAATAAACCTGGTATTGCCTTTTCTCCCTATTCTAATCATGATCGGTACATTCTATTCACGCAGTATCTGGGTGATATTAACCGCAGTAATCATATTGAATATATTTGGGACCGGCATCAAAACGTTTCGAGCGGTATTCATGCAAACGAAAGAAACACCCTACATCGAGGCAGCCCGCGCCTATGGAGCGAGTAATACCCGAATTATTTTTTCTTACATGGTACCTCGCATCCTCCCCATGCTGATCCCCCAATTTATTATTTTGATCCCCTCGTATGTATTCCTGGAGGCTTCTTTAGCCGTTCTAGGTTTAGGTGACCCCACCCTGCCAACCTGGGGGAAGGTCATCGATGAAGCCCGAGCGAATGGTGCTTTATTCCAGGGTTGGTATTATTGGGTTATTGAACCCTCGATATTATTGATGTTAACCGGATTGGCATTTGCTATGCTGGGTTTTTCCCTTGACCGCATATTCAATCCTCGATTAAGAGAGATGTAAAAAATCATGGAAAAAGAAAAACTGTTACGCATAGAGGATTTAGTGCTCCATTTCAGCACAACGCATGGTGCAGTTCAAGCCGTTGATGGGGTAGAATTCAGTCTGGATTACAACAAAGCCGTGGTCATTTTAGGGGAATCGGGCTGCGGGAAAAGCTCTCTGGCAAAAGCCATATTGCGTTTGTTGCCCCGTAACATTGCCAAATATTCAGGCAAAATTTACTTGGGGGATACCGATATTATGCTTTTAAGTGATGAAACTTTTCGCCAGGATGTACGCTGGGTGATGTTATCGATGGTGCCTCAAGCCGCTATGAACGCTTTAAACCCTGTTATTAAAGTGGGGGATCAAGTTGCGGAGCCAGCCATTATCCATCTGGGGGTAAAAAAGGACGAAGCCATGCGCATGGCAAAGGAAATGTTCCAGCGCGTAGGAGTTCCGGAAGATTTTCTATCAAGATATCCATTTGAATTAAGTGGCGGTATGCGCCAGCGCGTCGCTATCGCTATGGCATTGGTAACTCTACCCAGCTTGATTATTTTGGATGAACCGACATCGGCTTTGGATTTGTTAACCCAAGCTAATATCTTCAATGTGTTAAAACGCATTAAGCAAGAGCTTGGCACCAGCTATATCTTGATCACCCATGATATTGCCACTTCCTCGGAACTGGCAGATGATGTAGCCATTATGTATGCCGGTCAGATAATCGAAACGAGCGACGCTATGCGGTTCTTTACAGAACCGCTGCATCCTTATTCGAAATTACTCATGGCAAGCGTTCCGCGCCTGCGTGCAGATGCTGATCCAATCTTTATCACCGGGCAGCCGCCCAGCCTCATTTCATTGTCTTCGGGATGCCGATTTGCTCCCCGCTGCCCTTCTCGGTTTGATAAGTGTGATCAAGATCCCCCGACTGCTGATGTTGGGGGGAGAAAGATTAAATGCTGGTTATTTTCTTGAATATAGGAGAAAAGGATGAGCTTTCAAAGTGAAGGTGCAAAGGTAGGCGAGCCAACAATTCAAGGGAATGATCATGCATTGCTATCTATTCGTGATTTACATGTATGGTTCGAACTGCGCCGTTGGGGACTAGCAAATGCAGGATATGTTCGCGCTGTGGATGGGGTCAATTTTGACCTAGCTTCCGGGGAAGCGGTCGCCGTCGTGGGGGAGAGCGGCTGTGGAAAATCCAGCCTGATGAAGACCATTCTAGGATTATATAAACCAACCAAAGGCGAAGTCGTTTACGATAAGAAGAATATTTCAAAATTAGACGGTCAGGGGATGCAATGGTATCGATCTCAGGTTGGGTATGTACAACAAGACCCCTATGGTGCGCTACCCCCCTTTATGAGTATCCAAAAAATCATGGAAGAACCTCTAAAAATCGGGGGGATGAACGATCCAAATCAACGCGCCGAGAGAATCCGCAAAGTGTTCGAAGAAGTCAAAATGTATCCAATCGAGGATTTTCTTCCCAAGTTCCCTCATATGTTGAGTGGAGGCCAGCAACAACGGGTGGTGATTGCCAGGGCGATGATCCGAGAACCCAAAGTCATTGTTGCCGATGAACCAGTTTCGATGCTGGATGCTTCGGTACGGGTTGAAATTCTCAAATTGCTACGCGGATTGCAAGCTTCACACCACCTGTCTTTTATCTATATTACTCATGATTTATCCACGGTTAAATATTTTTCCGAACGTATCTTCGTCATGTATGCCGGCAATTTGATCGAGAAAGCTAATGTTCGCTTGTTATTGAATAATCCATATCATCCCTACACAATGGCGTTACTGGCAGCGACTTCTGACCCAGATGCGCGGAATGCTTTAAAGTTCAAAGAAGTACCTCCGGGTGAACCCCCCAGTTTGATCAAGCCGCCCGAAGGATGTCGTTTCCACCCGCGTTGTCCTAAATTCATTCCAGATCTGTGCAATGTAAAAGAACCACCGGAATTCGAACCGGAACCGAGCCATTTGGTTTCGTGTTGGTTATATCAATGATTGTATCTCATGCGCGCTTGATGATAATTGTTGGATTCTCCCTGCTCTTAGTAGGCTGGTTTATCCCACTATTGATAGTTATGAAGATGATAGAAAGTACATTTGCATTGAATTTCATTGCATATGGCGCTTCAGTGAGCGGGTTGACCATCAGCACAATCGGCGTTGCGATGTATGTGGGTAAGACTCGACGAAAACCATAGATAAGAATAAAAGGGGGTATCCCAGAAGAAGCCTATAGGGGCTGTCTCAAAAATCATATATGTCATGTCGAGCAAAGCGAGACATCTTAGCATATTTATGAAAAGACCTCTTGCTTCGCTCGAGGTGACAGCCTTCTTTTCGTCCAATCCCATTTTTCATTTAAAATATTATTTTCACATATTATTCATTTCAAAACATATGCGTTGTGATAAAATTTTTATATATGGATGCGCATCGGGTTCTTTTGGTAGAAGATCATAGTGATGTCCGGCGGATGCTAAGAGCAGGCTTGGAATCTATAGAAAAGAACATGGTCATTATGGATGTTCCCTCGGGAGAAGAGGGTTTGCTTTTAGCCAGTCGCCAGGACTTTGACTTATTGATCTCCGATGTTCGTCTGGCTGGGATTAGCGGGTTGGAATTGTTCCGAAAGGTCCGTTCACGCAATCCACAAATTAAAGTGATTATCATCACCGGAGTGGTCGACCAGGAAATACGCCAATCGGTAATGCAATCAGGCGCTAATGCATATTTTTTCAAACCGGTGCCTATGCCGGAGTTTCTTGAAACGGTATCGCACTATCTCGGTATATCCGAACCAACTCCAACTTCCCAAGAGGCACAACCCGAGGTGATATCCATCGAAAAGCCAACCACAGGATTGTTGGATTGGCTCGATAAGATACGCACGCGCATTGAAGCCCAATCGATGATTCTCCTCAGCCGCATGGGGCAGGTTTTTATTCAGAGTGGTGAATTACCCGATAGCACTATCTTACCCTCGCTGATTCCCTTTGTGATGGTTTCGCTCAATCTAAGTGAACGGGTGTCGAATATCATCGAAAGTTCTTATCCAGAAGATTTGTCTTATTATGGTGGTGGGAAATACAACGTTTTCATTTCTCATGTAGGTCCACATTTTGCTCTGGTTGTGCTTACCGAAGCGCCCATGAAATCAGGAGTGTTGGGTTTGACTTTACAGCAGTTGCCTATTGTTGTTGAAGAATTAAAAAAATTAATTATTGGAGGTCAAAAACAACCTGAAACAATGGACCCATCCTCAGCTTTAACATCCAAACCGTCCAAAGAGGCTGAAAATAATGATGAGGATTTTGGAAATATCGATGACATCTTCAAAGAGCAATCTGCTGAAGATTTAAATCCTCGAATGGTAGATGATTTTTGGAATAAACTCGCCAATGATACCTTACCAAGCAATGAAGCATTTACCGACGCTTTTTCTTATGATCAAGCCCGCAAGATGGGATTAACCCCCGACGAAGAAAAAGAATAATATCAAGCTGCTTATGGCTATTGCATACCTAGGGATGACTATGATAAAATGAATTCCGCTTTGTTACTCGGCAAACCCATTGGGGCGTGGTGCAATGGTAGCACAGCGGACTTTGGATCCGTTTATCTTGGTTCGAATCCGAGCGCCCCAGCCTAGAAAATGAATGGATTTTGATTGGTTTCAGCAAAGATCCAAAAAATTATTTCGAGGGTAAATTACTTGATATGATCTCGGACGAGCCTTGCACCGATAGTTTTTGGGTGTGATGCTCGAATTTTTTTAATAAGGTATATCCAATGAAATTAATAGCCATCATTTTAGCTGCCGGACAGGGGACGCGCATGCGTTCCAAATTAACTAAAGTACTGCATCCATTGGGGGGAAAACCTATGATTAGGTATTCCGTCGAAAATGCCTTGCGCATTAGCGGAGAAAAACCCATCGTTGTGGTTGGGCATGGCGCAGAGCAAGTCAAACAATTATTGGGCGACGAGGTTCGTTTCGTGGAGCAAACACCCCAGCTTGGCACCGGGCATGCTGTGCTTCAAGTGCTGCCTCATTTTTCCGGTGAGGAGGACTTAGTGTTGGTTATGGCAGCGGATATGCCGCTTTTCCATTATGAAACCCTTAAACAACTGGTCGAGATGCAGCAACACCATGCCGGACCGATCACTTTGGTTTCGGTTGGCGGTGATGATTCACGCGGATTTGGCAGAGTCATAAGAGATGCACAAGGCCAAGTTTGCTCCGTGATCGAAGAAGCGCAGGCGACGCCTGATGAGCTGCGTGTTCGAGAATATAACACCAGCGTCTATTGTTTTTCGGCAAAATGGCTCGCTGCCAACCTTTCTCGTATTCCGCTTTCCCCTAAAGGTGAGTATTATCTAACCGATTTAGTAGGGATTGCCATTCAGGATGGATTATCCGTCCAAGCCTTGAAATTAACCGATAACTCGGAAGCGATCGGAATCAATACCCGTATTCATCTGGCAGAGGCGGAAGCTGTGCTGCGCCAGCGTATAAATCAGCAATGGATGATGGCGGGTGTCACCATTATCGATCCGACCACTACTTACATCGAATCAGATGCTGTCCTTGGGATGGATACGACTATTTACCCCAATACGATTATTCAGGGGAAAACTGAAATAGGGGAAAATTGCTGCATTGGACCCAATTCGGTCATCCGTGATGCTCATATTGGGAATTGCTGCAAGGTGTTCGCCTCGGTTGTGGAAAAAGCAATCATGGAGGACGATGTAGATATTGGGCCTTTCGGCCATTTACGCAGCGGTGCACACCTGGCTCAAGGTGTTCATATGGGTAATTTTGGTGAGGTTAAAAATTCTTATCTTGGTCCCGGATCGAAAATGGGTCACTTTTCATACTTGGGAGATGCAACACTCGGAGCAAAAGTCAATGTAGGAGCAGGGACGATCACGTGCAATTACGATGGGGAGAAAAAGAACCATACCGAGATAGGAGATTGTGTATTCTTGGGCAGTGATACTATGCTGGTCGCACCGGTTAAAATTGGAGAGGGTGGGCACACCGGCGCAGGTGCGGTGGTGACCAAGGATATTCCGGATTATAGCCTGGCAGTCGGCGTACCGGCGCGGGTTATTCGCAAGTTGGAGAAACGTGGACAGACCTGAAGTTGTAATTTTCATTTTTTTCCTTGCTTTTATTTTCGATTTGATTATTGCGGCTACGAAAGAAAGCTTACTGCATTCGTTTAAGGTGCGCTTTTTGCAGCCGCAGGATCAAATGGAACCCAACCTTCGTCGGACTTTAGAATTATTTCGTTCAATTCATCGCTTACAAACCACGCTTGAATTATCTCAGTTGTTCACTCGTTTTATTATAGTTGGGATGACCTTGTATTGGGTGTCTTTAGTATATACAAGAACAGCTACTCTTTATCTTATTGTGGTTTTGCTGGTGAGTCTTTTAGTTTTTTGGTGCGAGTGGGTAGTAGAAAGAATCGTTTCACGCAATGTGAATGATTGGGCATTACGCATGGCACCTTTTGCGCAGACATTGATGTTCATCATGACGCCGTTGGTCGGACCGCCTTTGTGGTTATCGAAATTAACCCATTTGTTGCCAGATGAAAGCAGGCAAATGACCGAAGAGGAATTAAAGACCCTGGTAGATGTTGGTCAGCAGAGGGGAGTATTGGAACAAGGTGAGCGCCAGATGATCTATTCTATTTTTGAGATGGGGGATACGCTGGCTCGAGAAGTTATGGTCCCCCGAATCGAGATCCTTTCACTAGATGTCAACACGCCACTGGACCAGGCTATCGATGCGCTTTTGGCAGCCGGGCATTCCCGTGTGCCGGTTTATCAAGATAATATCGACCATATCATTGGACTTTTATATGCAAAAGATCTGTTGCGAATCTGGCGAGAAGGCGATCATTTGCAGTCGTTGCGTTCACTGCTTCGCCCGGCTTACTTTGTGCCAGAGACCATCAAACTCGATGATCTTTTACAAGAAATGCAAAAGAAACGTATCCATATGGCAATCGTTGTGGATGAATATGGGGGTGTTTCGGGCTTGGTAACCTTGGAAGATATTGTCGAGGAAGTAGTCGGTGAGATTCGCGATGAATATGACCAGGGCGAAGAGCCCTTATATCAGAAAATTGGTGAGAATGAGTATTTGCTGCTGGGGCGAATCGATTTGGATGATTTCAATGAATTGATGGGTAGTCAAATTCGTAAAGTTGAAACGGATACCTTGGGAGGATACATATACAGACGATTAGGAAAGGTGCCTGAGGTAGGTAATACAATCCAGATTGGGAACGTATTGCTAACCGTTGAAGAAGTGACAGAAAGACGAATCCATAAAGTACGGGCTCAATTGATTTCTAATCTGACCGAAGAAAATAAGGAAAACACGCATGATGACAATCGAGGATAAAGAAAAACTGCTTCAAATTGCAGCCCAGGTTCGCAGTCAAGCTTATGCGCCTTACTCTTGTTACCAAGTTGGTGCTGCACTATTAGCTGCATCAGGTAAGATATATGATGGAATCAATATAGAAAATGCTGCATATCCGGTAACCATTTGTGCAGAAAGGGTAGCGGTTTTCAAAGCAGTCTCAGAGGGCGAACGAGAATTTATCGCGATCGCGGTAGTAACCACAAATGGGGGCATGCCCTGTGGATCATGCCGTCAGGTACTGGCGGAATTTGGGTTAAACACGGTCGTGATCATTGGTGATCTCGAGGGGAATATTCTAAAAGAAGCCACCGTAGGAGAACTGCTTCCCGGAGCATTCCAGCCGCAAGATTTACCACGATAATGAACAGGTGCGATTTATGGTGAAGGTGTAGGGGTAGACAACAGGGATTGAAGGGTCCATCCTTCTGTGCCATCGGGGGCTATCACATGCAGCCATAG
Organism: Anaerolineaceae bacterium; assembly: GCA_039679915.1. GTDB lineage: Bacteria > Chloroflexota > Anaerolineae > Anaerolineales > UBA4823 > JAAZNS01. The sequence goes on along the minus strand of JBDKUB010000112.1, from coordinate 280 downwards.
CGAGCCGTTGAGCAGATAACTATCCGGCAGTATCTGCATAGGGATACCGTTCAAGTAGCTTTTGATAATCTCACCGCCTGGCGTCGACCTCAAGAGAATACCCTCTGTTCCAGGAGCATTGACAACAGCGATTACCGGCGTTGGACTGGGTAAGGGTGTGCGGGTTGAGGTTGGTTTGGGTGTCCGCGTGGGCGTGAATGTGGAGGTTGGAGTAGGAGGAATAGGCGTTACAGTCGGCGACAGAGTTGGCGATAAGGTGAGCGTAGCTGAGGGCACTGCG
>JBDKUB010000344.1:0-4357 GCA_039679915.1 Anaerolineaceae bacterium | reverse complement strand
CCCATGAAATATGAATTCAGCAAGCAGGTGGCTTATCGAACGCTTACTACACCCGCTAGTCAACACCCGCCGCTATGGCCGGTTTTGGCAAGCCAAATCGCGAAATGGATTAACTCACAGGATACATTTTCTATTCTTAAACTATTATCTGAATTAACCGGCATAATCTTGATAGGAATGACAGCCATTATTGCCAGAAAAGTAGCTGTAATTAATGAGCCAAATATTTCTAATCGGGCTGGATTATCAACCGTATTATTGTCCTGCAGTCTGGTTAGCCTCTCGGCGGTCCTGGTCGATTTCTCAGCCAATGGAAGCCCATACATCCTCATGGCATTATGGTTGATGTGTGATACGTGGCTGCTTCTGCATTTCAAACCTCAGAATATCTCCCATTTACTGCTTGCGGGTATTTTCTGTGCGCTAGGGATACTTACCCATAGTTCACTGATATTTATGCCTTTGTGTTTTATCGTTGTTATATTCGCTTCGAAACCGCAAGATAACTCGAAAACTTCGCTCTTCAAATCTAGAATTTTCCAACTAGCTTTCTTTTTATTGATCTTATTCATTGGGCTATTACCCTGGCTCATTTGGAACATGCGCCATTTTGGTCAAGCCATTTATTCGTATTCCAGTTATTACATTTTTGAGCGAATGGGTTTGGTTAGCACAGAAATATCCAATGGGGTTATCACTTCCCAATTGATTTCTTCGCTATCGGCATCGCAGATATTCCAGCGCTATTGTTTACTTGCTAGCAAATCCTTCTATGCGATTTGCCATGAGTTCATTTTGATCGTTGGTCCTTTTGCATTGGCTCTATTTATATTGGGGGTCTATCAAGGAATGAAGGTCGAAAAAAGGAAGATATGGTTATGGTTTCTGCCGTGCGTCGGGTATATACTGGCGATTCTCATTTGGGCAACTTACAAGTTCCGATTTTTAATTCCGATATTACCGATGTTCTACCTAATTTCTGCTGTGGGGTTCATCGCAGCTTCTCATTGGGGAAAAATTTGGCGATGGATAGCTGGGATTTGCCTAGCTGGCACCTTCATATGGATGATATTACCGTTCTTTCGAGAAGATAAAAGTTTATATTATGGCGAAGAACGCCCGGCACATGCCGAACTTTACAGGGAAATGAAGCCGCTAGCGCAATCCCTGGCTGCTTTGCCGCAAGGGGTTGTGTTGGGGTACTCTGAGCTATTGGATGGTGGTATCGAAACCGTATATTGGCATCACTTCCCATTTGTCGCCGGGCGGGGAATGGATGAAGCGGAGATAAAGAAATTGGTCAGCGATTTCAATGTCCGGTATATTTGGGTCGATACAACTACGGGATCCTCTACAGAGAAATGGTTTCCCTCTGCAAGGCGAATTGGTCAATCGGGAGATTTCATGGTTCTTGAGTTGCCTATCCCATAAGACCCCGAATTGCAACAGGAGCGTTCCCTATGGCATATAAGTATCTTTCATTCGATATAGAAATAGCCAAAGTTCTGCCACCCGGTGTTTATGATTTGAAAGATCATCGTCCTTTAGGGATTACCTGTGCAGCAACCTATACAGGGGAGGGGCAGCCTAAATTATGGTATGAACAAAATCCCGATGGGGGTGTTGCGCCTAAAATGACTCGGGAGGCATTGGTTTCGCTGGTGGCGTATTTAGAAGAAATGGTCGAAGCGGGGTATACCCTGCTCACCTGGAACGGGTGTGGATTCGATTTTGATATCTTAGCTGAAGAAAGCGGTCAGGTTCAACGCTGCCGTGAACTGGCTTGGAACCATCTGGATATGATGTTCCATTTTTTCTGCATAACCGGATTTCCCTTAAGTTTGGATAAAGCTGCCAAGGGTATGGGCTTGCCTGGAAAATTGGCCGGCATGAGCGGGGAATTGGCTCCTCGATACTGGGCAGAGGGGAAATGGGCGATTGTCTTGGAATATGTTGCTCAAGATGTGCGAACGACAATGGATGTGGCGAAGGCAGCAGAAAATATGGGGGAGCTACGTTGGATCAATAACAAAGGTATACCCAGCGCCATATCGCTAGCTGGGGGATGGCTGCCGGTGTCGGAAGCGGTAAAACTTCCCCTGTCGGATACCTCCTGGATGCGTACACCCTGGCATCGTCAGAAGTTTGTCGGTTGGATTACACAAAAATAAAATAATTACATAACCCCCATCGCTTGAGTTTCGTTCTGCTTATCTCTTATTTCATTTATAAAATCGTGCTTTTGAGCCAGTAACTGTTTGATGGTTTCACCAGAACAGGCATGGTAAAAACGAAAACCCTGCACCATCTCACATTCCAGAGGGAATAAAAATGCCAGTTGCTCTTCAGTTTCCACCCCTTCAGCGACAACCTTCATATGCATCACATGAGACATCATGATCATGGCGGCTGTGACTGTCGAGATTCGCTCATTTTGGCCTACATCTTGGATGAACGAGCGATCGATTTTAATCGTATCCACCGGGAATTGGATTAAATAACCCAATGCCGAATAGCCTCGTCCAAAATCATCGATAGCAATTTTGACTCCGATATCGCTTATTTGGTGCAAGATGCGCGAGGTCACATCAATATCATTCATGGCAGCGCTCTCGGTTACTTCCAGATAAAGGGATGAGGCAGGTAATTGGGTATCTTCGAGAACTTCGCGGACCGTCTTTTCCAGAGTATTGTCTAAGAACTGGCGGGAAGAAAGGTTAATCGAGACAAAAAAGTCCCGATCGACTATCTTCAACCATTCACGCGCTTCAGAGCAAGCGGTGCGCAGCACCCATTTCCCGATGGGAATGATCAAGCCCGTCTCTTCCGCGATTCGAATGAAATCATCGGGGTTTAGAAAGCCGTGAAGAGGGTGCTTCCATCGCAGCAACGCTTCACAACCGACGATTGTCCCGTCAGTCAATGAAATGATCGGTTGGTACTGAACCTCCAACTCATTTTTGTCGATCGCCTGACGGAGTTCGGTTTCGCGTTGCATAACCGCTCTAATTTGACGATGCATGTTCTTATCGAAAATTTCATGGCGAGCTTTCCCGCCTGCTTTAGCGCGGTACATAGCCATATCGGCATCCCGCATCATTTCATCGGGATTTGAGTACCCGGTACTGGTGAGGGCAATGCCAATGCTGCCGGTAGTCATAACCTGGTGGCCGCGAATATCCATGGGGGCGGAAATCTCTTCGAGAATCCGTTCAGCAGCCCGGGTTGCATCGCTTGCCTGGGTGATATCGTCCAACAGAATGGCGAATTCGTCACCACCAAAACGGGCTACTGTATCGGTGGGGCGCAGGCAATTTTGCAATCTTTGGCTGGTTGCTGCCAAGAATTGATCTCCCAAAGCATGCCCTAAACTATCGTTGATTACTTTAAACCGATCTAAATCCAGGAGCAGGGCGGCTGCAAGGTAATTGGGTTTTCTCTGGGTCCGGTCGATTGCTCTACCTAACCGATCCATGAACAATGTTCGGTTAGGCAGATTCGTCAAAGGATCATGGAGTGCATTATATAAAAGCGAGGCTTCGGCTGCCTTTGTATCGGAAATATCCGTCATGGAGCCTGCCATGCGATATGCTTGATGATCGCCATTGCGGATAGCTAAGCCGCGGCATAATACCCAGCAGTATGCCCCACTTTTTTGCAGGATACGGTATTCGGATTTTAAATTGGGAGTCTTGCCTGTCAAATGAGCATTTATATCCGATTTGAAGCGTTCGATATCTTCCGGGTGAATTAGATTAAACCAATTTTCCGGTAGATAATCGATTTCTCCTTCTTCATAACCCAGCATGGTTTGCCAGCGCGGAGAAAAATATACCTGGTTTGTCTGAAGATCCCAATCCCAAATGCCATCGTTAGCGCCGCGGACTGCCAGGCTAAATCGTTCTTCGCTAATACGTAATGCTTCCTGTGCAAATTTCCTCTCGATAACTTCCTGTTGTAAACTATCATAAATCTGAGCATTCTTGAGGGCAGTCGAGGCGTAAACAGCAAATGTTTCTGCTAAAGCCAGGTCTTCGTCTGTGAATTCCTTTCCCAGGCGGCTTATACACATAGCGCCCATAACCTGATCGTCTGCCATAAATGGAACAGTGATGACGCGTTCGTCGATATCTTCCGGCGTACCTGGAATCTGTTGACCGCCGTCCGCTGAAACTGCATCATTGAAAACCAATCCGTGCCGAGCCAATACTGCTTGTCCGGTTAGACTATGATTGACCTGGAGCGGCATTGCCATGACTTCTTCCTCATAAGGGGGTTCGATGGCAACGACAGGCGTTAAAGTCACATGGTCATCTTCTAATAAGTAGATCGAACAGCCATGAGCATCGAGGATATC
>JBDKUB010000065.1:0-9937 GCA_039679915.1 Anaerolineaceae bacterium | reverse complement strand
CAGCTTATTGGAGCGCCCCTTGCAATAATCAGCGGCGGCATTGGCTGCCTCATCGCTGTCGCCTGGACGGTAAAGCGCTGGCCGTTCTTGCTAAGATATAATGGGGACGAACCGATTGTGGCAGGGATTTAATTGTTCTTGTATTAAAGGACTGTTCCAGGTGTAGATTGTCAATCTGCCTTTTTAGGGAACTTCTACACATTCAATTTTTCCCATTCCCCTATCAACGCGTTGATCTGCTCCTGCACCTGCACATATTCTGCACCCAGGCGCTGTACTTTGCCGAGATCGGCGGGAGGGTTTTCCAGCAGGTGGGTCAGCTCTGCCAGGCGGTTCTCCAAACTGGCGATTTGCGTTTCGATCTCCTGCGATTGTTTGAGGCGCCGGCGGTCGATTGTAGTCGAACGGTCGATGCGAATTCGGGCATCCGCTTTGTGTGGTTTGGATTGGGTTTCAAAGGCTGCTTTTTCGGCTTCCTTTTGGAGGCGATACTCGCTATAAGTACCCAAAAATATGCGCAGGCTGGTCTCATCCGGATCGATTTCCCATATTTGTGTACCCAATGCATCGATCAAATAACGGTCATGGGAGACGAGTAAAATTGTTCCTTGATAGTCAGCCAATACCTGCTGCAATATTTCTTGGGAGGGGATATCCAGGTGGTTGGTTGGCTCATCCAAAAGCAGCAGGTTAGCATCAGAAAGGGAAAGTTTTGCCAGCGCCAATCTGCCGCGTTCCCCCCCGGAAAGGGTAGAAACCGGCTTATAGACCTCCTCACCGGTGAATAAGAAGCGCGCCAGATAGGCGCGAATTTCCCCTTCCAGCATATTTGGAGCTACCGATTGGATTTCCTGAACCAGGTTATTCTGGGGCTGTAACCCCTCATGTGCCTGGGTAAAATAAGCGATTTTCAAACTAGCGCCAAGCTGTACCTCGCCTGCCAAGGGCGGCATGAGCCCTAAGATGGTTTTGAGGAAAGTGGTCTTGCCTGCGCCGTTTGGACCAATCAATGCGGCGCACTCGCCGCGTTTCAGCGTCAAATCGGGTGCATGGAAGAGCGGTTTGCCTTCATCGGCGTATCCAACCTGCAGATCATAGGTGCGCAGCACCAAATCACCTGAGCGAAGGTTAGTCTTCAATTTCAAATTCAAACGCGGCGGGCGAGGCAGCGGGTTGCGCAAGGCGTGGAGACGTTTTTCGGCTTCTTCCACGCCCATCATCTGCGCCGAGGCGCCGGTTTCTTCACTGATCTCCATCCATTTCTTGCCCTGAATGGCTTGAATCCCTCCTTTTTCAATGGCATCCAATGTACGGCTCAAGCGGCGCAGCCGGCCTTTGGCTTGCAGGGTGTTCTGCCCAGCGATATTGCGTTTGATGTAATCCAGATCTTTTTCCAGCTTTTCTTTCTCAGACTGGAATAACTGCTGTCGCAGGTCCCAGCGTTCCTGGCGCTGTTCTAGATAGGCACTGTAGTTGCCGCGGTAGACCTCTAAGCCATTGCGGCACATTTCCCAGATATGGTCCACCACCCGGTCCAGAAAATAGCGGTCATGGGAGACGAGCAATGCAGTGCCTTCCCATTGACTTAGATAGCTCTCCAGCCACTCGACCGCATGGATATCCAGATGATTGGTCGGCTCATCCAAAATTAGCAGGTCTGGATTTTCCAGCAGCAGGCGCGCCAGCAAAGCCCGCGTACGCTGCCCGCCGGAAAGCTGCCCCAGAGGGCGCTGGAAATCCTGCTCGTCGAATCCAAGGCCGGTTAAAGTCTGTCGGATGCGCGCCTCATAGGTGTAACCACCCATTTGCTCGAAAGCATGCTGCAGTGGGCCATAGCGCGCCAGAGCTTCTTCTGCCAGGGCTGGATCTGCCATCTCGGCTTCCAGGCGGACTAGCTCTGCCTCGCGGGCGCGCAGGTCGCTCAATGCAGCCAGGCATTCTTGCCATAACAGCCCCTCGTTTGGCAGGCTGGCTTCTTGAGGCAGGTATCATATTTTCAAGCTTTTTGCCCGCCGGATATGTCCCTCGGATGGCTCTTCTGCGCCAACCAGAATGCGTATCAGGGTCGTTTTTCCAATGCCGTTAGGTCCAACGATGGCAATGCGTCCGCGGGGTGGAATGGCAAGATCGATTCCAGAGAATATATCCGCCGATCCATAGCTTTTACCCAAGCCAGTAGCCGTGATAAGTGACATGAGACCGATTATACCGTGTTATAATCGCGCCGTTATGGAAAGACAATCTATGGAGCCTTTGAATAAAACCCCAATTTCACCTAAGAAAACGACCAGCATTTTGGTTTATGCCCTAATGGGCGCTTTCGTGCTGGCTGCGCTTTTGACGGGTTACCTCACATTCATAGCCGTGCGGGATTTTGTCACCTCTTGGGAGATGACCGACCTGCCCGGCATTCCCCTTGAAGATGAAATCACCTCCGGTGATACGGAAGGTATTCTTACCAATGCAAATACCCCCATGCAAGGCGTCGAAGGTCCTGAACCTCAGCCTTGGGATGGCGCCAGCCGCGTGACTGTTCTAGTGATGGGCTTGGACTACCGTGATTGGCAGGCAGGGGAAGGCCCGCCGCGCACGGATACGATGATTTTGCTCACCCTCGATCCGCTTGCCAGAACAGCAGGAATGCTGTCCATTCCGCGTGACCTGTGGGTAAGCATCCCGGGTTTTGAATATGGCAAGATCAATACTGCCTACCAGTTGGGTGAGGCATACCAGTTGCCCGGAGGCGGTGCGGCATTGGCTATGAAGACGGTATCCCAATTTATTGGCGTCCCTATCGACTATTATGCCCAGGTTGATTTTAGCGCCTTTATCAAATTCATCGATGAAATTGGCGGGGTAAAGCTGGACGTCTCTGAACCGATTACGGTCGACCTGTTGGGTGACAACACCTTTAAGAAGCTGAAACCTGGCAGGCAGGTTCTAAACGGTGAGATAGCCTTAGCCTATGCGCGCGCTCGGAAAACCGAGGGGGGTGATTTCGACCGTGCCCAGCGCCAACAGCAAGTCATCCTGGCTATACGCGATCGCTTGATCGAATTCGAATTATTGCCGATGCTTATCGCCAAAGCCCCTACACTTTACCAAGAACTTTCTTCCGGGATTCATACCAATCTGACACTCGATCAAGTTATCCGCCTGGCGTGGACAGCCCAGCAAATTCCTAAAGAAAATATCAAATCGGGTATTATTGGGACATCCCATGTGAATTTCGTAAAAACCACCGATGGTTTGGATGCGCTCAAACCCTTGCCGGACCAAATCCGTTTGCTGCGGGATGAGATTTTTACCAACACCGGCCCGGTCAGTCCTGTGGCGGCTAACATGCCCATTGCCGATTTAATGAAAGCCGAAGCTGCGCGTATTTCTGTTTTGAATGGCAGCACTACCACGGGTTTGGCAGCAAAAACGGGTGATTTTCTTAAGGGGCTGGGGATGAACGTCACCAATATTGGAAACGCCGAATCACTGTACAATAATACCACCATCATCGATTACACCGGCAAGCCATATACCATCAAATTTCTGGTCGAAACGATGGGCATCAATGCTAATTACATTTACAGCCGTTATGACCCAACCCAGCAGGTGGACATTGCCGTGATTGCTGGTGTGGATTGGGGTACGACGAACCCGATGCCATAAATTTGTGCTTTTATGTTCCCGTGTTATCGACACGTAGCATCGAAGCCCTTGTATAGCTGATATTTTCTTATGGATGAACTAGCCGGTTCGGTTGAGCGGATTACGTTTTATAACCCTGAGAACGGCTATAGTGTGTTACGTTTGCGCCCAGAAGGGGGTAAGCCGCCTGCCGCCGACCGTGAAGGATTGGTGACTATCGTTGGAAACTTGCCGGAAATATCAGCCGGTGAGTTTCTTCGTTTAACCGGTAATTGGATAAATCATCCCCGCCATGGTATGCAATTCAAGGTCGAGACTTGCCAGCAAGTCTTGCCGGCAACCACAGCCGGCATCCGCCGATATTTGGGCTCAGGGCTGATACGCGGCGTCGGTAGCCGTCTGGCAGAGAGGATTGTGGCTCAATTTGGCGAAAAAACGTTACAGGTGATCGAAGAGCATCCAGAGCAACTGCTGCAGGTTCCGGACATTGGACCCAAGCGGGTTGCTCTGATTACCAGAGCCTGGGAGGAACAAAAGCAGGTCAAAGAGATCATGCTCTTCCTGCACAGCTATGGCATCACCACCAATTTAGCGGTGAAAATCTATAAACAATACGGTGATCAGGCAATGAACGTTGTGCGCAACGACCCATATCGCTTGTCACGGGATATTTTTGGAGTGGGTTTCAAAACTGCCGATCGCATCGCCCAGGCGCTGGGTTTGCCAGCCGATCACCCTTCGCGCATCGAAGCCGGCATGGTTTATGCTTTGAACGAAATGACCAATGATGGGCATGTCTTTACCCCACTGCCTGAATTGATGGAGAAAACCGCCGTATTATTGGGTGCTCCTGAGCCATTGCTTCACTCAGCACTTGAGCGATTGGCACAGGATGGGCGTGTGAAGCGGGAAGTTCTGCCCTCGACCATTCCTTTAAATCCTCCCTCTTCTCAATTTAGAGAGAAGGAAGGCGGCAGGAGTGAGGGTGAGGAATATATAAAATCAATCAAGGAGTCTTCTCCTCTCTATGGTCAAACCGCAGTTTACCTGGCTTCACTCTATTACTATGAGACCGGTTTGGCGAGGACACTCCGGCAAATCGCTTCGGCCATGCCTACCCGATTGAGCGATATGCCTCCTTCTTTTATCGCTCTCGATTCATCTCTCTCCGAGGAGCAGCTTGGTGCTATTCGCACTGCCCTGAGCCAACCTTTGAGCATATTGACCGGCGGACCTGGCACGGGGAAGACCACCTGTTTGAAAGCGTTGATTGCCGCCCTCGAACTGGGACACAAGCGCTATGCCTTGGCTTCTCCCACTGGAAGGGCAGCCCGCCGTTTATCGGAAGCTACCAACCGGCCTGCCAGCACCATCCACCGCTTGTTGGGCTATAAACCGGGTGAAGGATTCAATCATAATGCAGAAAATCCACTGAATGTCGACATGTTGGTCGTGGACGAGGCATCGATGCTGGATACGCAGTTGGCATTTCATCTGACGCAGGCTATCGAGCCGGGCACACACTTGCTGCTGGTTGGCGATGTAGACCAATTGCCGGCGGTAGGCGCTGGGGATGTGCTGCGTGACTTGATCGACAGCGGATCGGCACCGGTAACCCGCTTGATGGTTATTTTTCGCCAATCGGCAGGATCGCATATCATCGTCAATGCTCACCGCATCGACCAGGGGCAGATGCCTGTTTTTCATCAGGATAGCCGGGATTTCTTTCTTTTTCCAGCCGAGAAACCCGAAGAGGCAGCCCAATGGGTGCAGGATGTGGTCTGCGAGCGCATCCCCAGAAAATTTGGCTTTGACCCCTTGCGTCAAGTGCAGACTTTGTCGCCCATGTACCGCGGTGCAGCCGGCGTGGATGCCTTGAACACCCGGTTGCAGGAAGCACTCAATCCGGCTTCACCGCGCAAACCGGAGAAGAGTCTCTTTGGACAGCTCTACCGCCTGGGGGATAAAGTGATGCAAATTCAGAATAATTACGAGAAGGACGTCTACAATGGGGATATTGGTTTTTTGGTGGGAATGGATGCCGTAGAGCAAAAGCTAACCGCAGAATTCTACGGGCGCCAGGTGGAATACGATTGGAGCGAAGCTGACCAGCTCACTCTGGCATATGCGGTATCGGTGCATAAATCTCAAGGCTCAGAGTTCCCGGCAGTGGTGCTGCCACTGCTAACCGCCCATTATATGATGCTGCAGCGCAATCTGCTCTATACCGCGGTGACGCGGGCAAAGCAGGTGTGTGTGCTAATTGGAAGCAAGCGCGCCATCGGCATTGCGGTGCGCAATGATCAGGTCTCGCACCGTTATACTGCCCTCGATTGGCGGCTGGTAAAACCATGAAGTGAGATAGATTTGCTACTCTGTTATTTTAGAGATCAATTTATTTTTATTTCATGACGAGGAACATGCTCACTTCGTTTAGTGCAAACTATGCGACGAGATCATCCTATCTGACCTCCTGCGATAGAAAATGTGCGTGTACGTCAAGCATGGAGCAATATTCTACCTTTCACCCTTTTCTTATTACTCTCTGTCATTTATTCTCATTTATGGTTTTTTGAAAACTGCCTTTGGATTACTTCAAATAGCTTTTTAATGTTAAATTTTGGAAATTTTGCAGTAATTAGACTTTCCGTAATTGAAAATATACTGTAAAATTCAGTAAAAGGAATTAGGTTTGGCGCAATATTTCTCTATCGATTTATCCATAACGAACTCAGCTCCCTGGTAGTGAAGAAAATACCATGACAGGTTCTGTCATGGTTTTTTTATATTTAATGGGCAATCCAATACTCATAAGGAGGTCTAAATGCAAAAAACATTCATCGCCCTAAATCTTTTACTTGTCCTAACATTGTTGCTCTCAGCTTGTGGAGGCACCACTCAAGCACCGGTAGAGGTAGCAACTGAGGAAGTACCTGCAGAAACACCTGAAGCAGAAAAAGCCGTTCTGCAGATGGGCTGGCAGGGGAAACCTGACACCCTCAATCCAGCGTATGCCTTTCTAACCGAATCCTATACGATATTCGACTTAATCTACACGCCGCTGACCACGGAAGCGCCGACCGGAGAATATGTTGGCGGTTTGGCAAAAGAATGGTCTGTTTCCGAAGATGGATTGACTTGGACCTTTACCCTAAAAGATGGCATAAAATGGCACAATGGTGAAGACTTTAAAGCCGATCAAATCGCCTGGGCAATCAATGCTGTCATGGATGATCCAGATGGATGGGCAGCTATGTCGAACTATGTAAGCGGGTTCAAAGAAGTAACTGCACCTGATGACAAAACCGTGGTGGTTCTGACCGAGTCACCTATCGCCAATATGGAATACCGCTTGTCGTTCTTGTATGCGGTTTACCCGCCCGATTTCGAAAGCTTTACCACTCCCGAAGACTTGCAGAACTTCACCAATTTCGAACCGATCGGCACCGGCATGTTCAAGATGAATACCTTCGATAAGGATACAGGCGTCTTGATTTTAGATGCTAACAAAGACTATTTCGATGGGTCTCCTAAAATCGATCAAATCATCTTTCAGACCTTTGATAACGCCGATGCCATGATCCAAGCCCTTAAAGTCGGTGATATCGATTTAGTCAATGAACTCCCAGCCAGCGCTTATGCTACTGTTGAGGGATTCGAAAATGTAACCGCCCTGGCCATGGACGGGCGATATTTCAACGAAATGATAATCAACTCCGTCGATCCTGAAAACGACCCTCCCCCAACTGGCAATCCTGCCTTGGCAGATCCAGCAGTGCGGTTAGCGATTGCTACATCCATTAATAAACAAGATATCGTCGATATTGTTTTGCAGGGCTTAGCAACACCGGGTACCACCATAGTACCACCTACTCTCGGTGGAGGTTTCTGGCACAATCCCAATATCAAGGATGTGGAATTCAACATCGAAGAAGCCAACCGCATTCTGGAAGAAGCAGGCTACCTAAAGGGTGCGGATGGCGTACGAACCAAGGATGACCTGCGCCTAGAATTTCGCCTTCAGTTTCCATCCGACAATACCGTTTACCCACGCATGGCAGATATGATCGCCGATTGGTTCAGCCAAGCTGGTATGAAAGCTAATCCAGAGGCTGTGGATTCAGACGCTCTGGTGGCTGCCACCACCCCAACGGGCGACTATGATCTGGTGTTGTGGGGTTGGGGTCCCGATCCTGACCCAGATTTTATCTTGAGTGTAATGACTACCGACCAATTTGTGGATGGCGGTTGGAGCGATAGCGGTTATCACAACCCAGAGTATGATAAGCTATACCTCGAACAGCAATTGGCCGTCGATGAAAAAGAACGCCAAGCAATCATCTGGAAAATGCAGGAGATGGTCTTCAATGACCGGCCTTACATTGTCTTGTACTATGAAAAACTCCTGCAAGCTTACCGCTCAGACCGTTTTACAGGATTTATTCCTTCACCGCTTGGCATCGAAATCGGACTTTCACTATTGAATGTCGAACCCGTGAAATAACTTTACACCTACTCATCCCAAAACTCTGAGGATGTCCAATAAGTCATAATAGTCACATTGAGCGAAGCGAAACATCTCAATCTAATGATGAAAAGAATCTTCGCTTCGCTCAGTGTAGCAGCCTACTTTTGGGATACCCCTAGGGATAATAAAGTTGAGCCAGGTTCCAAAAAGCAGCTTTAATAAATTCTAATACCTCTTAATCTTCTAAGACGGATTACCCTGGCGCTTTATCAGCCTGTGTGCAAACATAGGCAGGATAGAAAGGTCAATAGCACTCCGAGTATGAACCGACGCGATTATCTCTTACGAAAATTAGGTCTTTCGTTGGTGACGATTTTTGTGGTCGTCATCATCAATTTTCTCTTGTTCCGAGTCTTACCCGGTGATCCAGTCCGTTCGGTAATCGGGCGGAATGTAAAAATATCTGCAGAAACCCAAAATGCCTTACGCGAACAATTCGGATTGGATAAACCGGTCTTTCCGGATCAGTTTTTCAATACCCTGGGACAGTGGGCACGCGGTAACCTGGGCATTTCGTGGTCTTTGCGCCGACCGGTCGGCGAGATACTGATCTCTAAATTGGGCAACACCGTGCTGCTGATTGGGTTGGGGCAGATTTTAGCCATTATTTTCGGTGTATTGCTCGGTTTAATTGCTGGATGGAAACGAAAAACCGCCATCGATGTTGGCGCCCTGACCTTCTCCTTAATCGCTTGGGCAATTCCCACTTTCTGGCTGGGCATCATCCTGTTGGCAGCCGGCAGTAGTTGGTTGGGATTACCTACCGGCGGCATTGTCAGCCCAGCCAACACAGGTAAGCCGCTTTACACCGTCATCCCCGATCTAGCCAAACACCTAATCCTGCCAACGCTGACTTTAACTATCCTATACTTGGGCGAATACATGCTCATCATGCGCTCTTCCATCCTAGAAGTCCTTAGCGAAGATTATATTCTAACGGCAAAAGCCAAGGGCATGAGCCACTGGCAAGTTTTGCGCAAACACGCTCTAAAAAACGCTGTGCTGCCCATCGTCACTCTAATTGCTCTGAATTTGGGATTTACGGTTTCTGGTGCAATTTATATTGAAACCGTCTTTTCATACGACGGCCTTGGTAAGCTCTTTCAAATGGCTTTGACCAAACAGGACTACCCGCTGCTCCAAGGGGCTTTCCTACTGCTGGCAGTAAGTGTGATTATAGCTAATTTGATCGCTGACCTGCTCTATATGTACCTCGATCCGCGCATTAAGGCAGATTGATATGAACGAACGCTGGATACTCTTCAAACGCAATATATCTGATTTTTGGCGGAAATTCCGCAGTAATGGCTTGGCACTCATTGGGGCTTTTCTTGTGGTGAGCGCAATCTCGGTGGCGATATTTGCCCCCTACCTTACACCCTATAAGCCTATGGATGTCATCAGAGACGAAAATGGCAAAGGCATGACTTTTGCGCCGCCATCAGCCCATGGACCTTTAGGCACCGATGATGCCGGCCGAGATGTATGGACACAATTGGTCTATGGTGCGCGTATATCTATTCTAGTCGGTTTTCTGGCTGGATTCATTGCTATGGTCATCGGCAGTCTCTTTGGCATTCTTGCTGGCTATTTTGGCGGAACCATTGACACTCTATTGATGCGGATTACCGATATCTTACTGGTCATTCCCGACCTTCCTTTGATGTTGATCATGGTAGCAACATTCCGCCAAATGAATCTGCACATATCGCCGTTATTCGTCCTGGTCATTGTCATTGGTTTACTTTATTGGACCAGCACCGCACG
>JBDKUB010000079.1:0-2430 GCA_039679915.1 Anaerolineaceae bacterium | reverse complement strand
ATAAAAAACCGGTGGTGACTTATGCACTCATAATCGTTACCATTCTGGTGTACCTGTTGCAGTTAAGCAGCCAGTATCTGTTAGGCGAGGATTATCCGGCTTTATTAGGATTGAAAATCAATGAATTAATCATAAAAGGGCAATATTGGCGCTTGATTTCTCCTATTTTACTGCATGGATCGATCCTACATTTAGCTGTCAATATGTATGCTTTGAATGTCTTTGGGCCAACGCTGGAAAAGACCTACGGCAAATGGCGGTTTTTGACACTCTATCTGATCGGTGGGCTGGGCGGCAACGTGGTTTCCTTCATTTTTTCTACAAAAGCCTCCTTAGGAGCTTCCACGGCAATTTTTGGCTTATTGGGTGCAGAAGGTGTATTCCTTTATCAAAACAAAAAATTATTTGGGAGCAGCGCGCAGCGGGCTCTGATAAACATTGTCACCATTGCTGTGATCAACCTGGTGATAGGCTTATCGCCAGGCATCGATAACTGGGGGCATGTGGGAGGATTATTGGGCGGGACTTTGTTCAGTTGGTTCGCCGGGCCTATTTTACAGGTTGAAGGCATCTTCCCTTCACTAAAATTGGTCGATGGACGCGAGTCACGCGCTGTGTGGCAGGCTGGAATTATGGTAAGCCTGATTTTTATCGGGCTGGTTGCCAGCGTTATATATTTTCGTGGAGGCTAAACCATGGATATTTTGGTCACCGGCGGTGCGGGTTATATCGGCAGTCATACCTGCCTGGAATTGCTGCAAGCAGGTTACAACGTCATCGTGGTAGATAACCTTTCCAACAGCAAGCCAGAATCTCTAAAGCGAGTGCAGATTCTGGCAAATAAACCGCTGACCTTCTATAAAGCGGATATATGCAACCGGGAAGCTTTGCAGGATATATTCAGCCGCCACTCCGTTCAAGCCGTGGTGCATTTCGCCGGACTAAAAGCCGTAGGCGAATCGAATGCCATGCCTCTCCGTTACTACCAAAACAATGTCACCGGCACATTAAACCTATGTGAAACGATGGCAGCCTACGCTGTAAAAAACATGGTGTTCAGTTCATCTGCCACCGTATATGGCGATATCAGTCCCTCGCCATTGAAAGAAGAATATCCATTGGCGCCCATCAACCCCTATGGACGTACCAAGTGGATGATCGAAGAAATCTTGCGCGATCTTTGGCGAGCGGATTCCTGCTGGAACATCGCCTTGCTGCGCTATTTCAATCCGGTCGGCGCCCATCCCAGCGGGCAGATTGGCGAAGATCCCAACGGTATTCCCAACAATTTGTTCCCCTATGTCACTCAGGTGGCTGTGGGCAGGCTGCCCGAACTGCACGTGTTCGGTAATGATTACCCTACCCCAGATGGCACCGGCATCCGCGATTACATCCATGTTGTCGACCTGGCTATTGGGCACCTTAAGGCTTTGGAAAAGTTACGCCAATCGCCGGGTGTGGTCACCTATAATTTAGGCACCGGGCGCGGTTATAGCGTTCTGGAAGTGGTGCATGCTTTTGAAAGAGCCTGCGCCAAGAAAATCCCATTGAAAGTCGTGCAGCGCCGTCCCGGCGATGCAGCTATCTCATATGCTGACCCCAGCCGCGCCCAACAAGAATTAGGGTGGAAAGCTGAGCGGGACCTGGACGAGATGTGCCGCGACGCCTGGAACTGGCAGAAGAATAACCCCCACGGGTATTAATTTATCTTTTTGCTAATATTATCGATATCAACAACCACACCCCCAAGCCCATGGTGATCAAAAAGCCTGCAATGACCAGCACCTGGGATATGCCACCACCGGTGGTCATGGGCATTAATATCGCTAAACTGACTACAAACGCGGCTAGCAATATGCTCAGCGATAGACGCACTACTAGACGGTCTAAAACGGTCAATATGCGGTTGATTTCTTTTATTCGTATCTCGAAAAGGTCGCCCTTCTCGGCTTTTCTCAGGATGGTCTTACCCGCTTGGGGTACTAAATCCAGCAGTTCTGCCACATTCGCACTTTGGCGCAGTAGCGTTTCCCCCCATTGCCGATTTGGTAACCAGAACTCCCTTTTTAATTTCTGCACATAGGGTTCGGATACCGAAAATACATCGAAATCAGGATCCAAACAAAGCCCTATTCCTTCCATCATGGCTATAGTTTTTCCCAGAAGCCATAGGTCTGATGGCAAGCGCAACTGGTAGCGAAAAGCAACAGGTATAACATCATTGAAGATATCTTGAGTGCGGATATCTTTAAGCGGTAAGCCGTAATACTTATTCAATATGCGGTCGATATCATGCGTTAACCCAGCGCGATCCACGCTTTCATCAGCAAAATTCATAGAAATCAGTTGTTCGACAATGCCGATGGCATCCAAAGATACCGCGCTAATATACAGGCGAACTAGATTGCGCCGGTTGTGGTCGTTCAAGTG
>JBDKUB010000155.1:0-2799 GCA_039679915.1 Anaerolineaceae bacterium | reverse complement strand
CTTCCAAGATACTTTTTTACGCGGTATCTTTGCTAAAATTAAAGATGATTCGTAATGGAAACCTTTAGGATCTTCTTTAATGTGAAAGTGCAAAGATAGAATATAAAATAATAAGAATATTCAATCGGATTGACTGCTTGAGGAGACAAGGATGAACTATACGATTGGCGTTGTCGGATTAGGGGTGATGGGTAGCAATTTGGCGAGGAATATTGGGAGGCAGGGTTATTCGGTAGCCGGCTATGATATCGATTCAGAAAAAATCCGTACCTTAGTCGAGAGTGCGGGGGATGATATCCCAATTGTGGGAGTTGCATCGCTTTCGGAACTGGTAAAAATACTGGTTATTCCCCGCTGTATATTATTGATGGTGCCGGCCGGCGAGGCAGTGGATAATGTCATTGTCCAATTGAAACCTCATCTTGAAAAAGGGGATATTCTCATCGATGGTGGGAATTCATATTTCTTGGATACCGAAAAGCGCAGCAAGGTTTTAGAAGAAGAAGGTTTCCATTTTATTGGCATGGGTGTTTCGGGGGGAGAACAAGGTGCATTGTGGGGTCCCTGCTTGATGCCAGGTGGAGATCGGATGTCGTGGGAGGCAATTGCTCCAATTTTCCGATCCATTGCTGCGAAAGCAGAGGATGGGCAGCCTTGCGTAGCCTATCTCGGTCAGCGTGGAGCAGGCCATTATGTTAAGATGGTCCATAATGGCATCGAATATGCCGATATGCAATTGATCGCTGAAGTCTATGATTTTTTGAGCTGTGGATTGGAGTTATCTGCATCGACTTTGCACGAAATATTCAAGGAGTGGAACGCCGGAAAGTTGCAATCATACTTAATCGAAATTACTGCTGATATTTTCGAGAAGATCGATGAGGAGACCAATCAGCCATTGGTCGATTTGATTTTGGATGAGGCACAGCAGAAAGGCACCGGAAAATGGGCATGCCAGAATGCCATGGATATTAACGTCCCTGTCCCGACCATCAACGCCGCTGTGGAAAGCCGTATCTTATCCGGGTTGAAAGAACAGCGCTTACAGGTCAGCCAATGGTTAAAAGGAACCCAACATAAAATATCTGGAAATTCCCAGCAATGGATCGAGGCAGCTCGAGATGCGTTATTCGCCAGCAGGATTTCTACCTATGCTCAGGGAATGGCGCTGCTCAAACAAGCCTCTGTGGAATATGGGTATAGTTTTGAATTGGGTGAGATTGCCAAAATTTGGCGGGGCGGATGTATTATTCGAGCCAGCCTGTTGAATAAAATCATGGCAGCCTATCACAAACAACCCAACCTGGTGAATTTGATGGTGGATGATGAATTCCGGGTTGAATTGGAAAGCTGCCAGGAATCCTGGCGCCAGGTTGTGCAGATGGGAATCAGTTCAGGTATCCCGATGTTGGCATTGAGTGCCTCGCTTGGTTATTACGATGCTTTTCGGAGCAAAAGATTGCCTGCAAATCTGATCCAAGCCCAGCGCGATTACTTTGGAGCACATACTTATCAGCGCGTGGATCGGGAGGGCACATTTCATACACATTGGAAGTAAGCCATGTAATGCCGATACTATACACATTTTGCTATAAAGAGATTCATTGGAGTAATTGTACTTAATGATAAAATCGAGAGCGATGATATTGCGTCTTATCCTAATACTTGTTACACGAAAGGAGTGACAGATGACCATTACACTTGACACAACCTTAGGGGAGATTCTCAAAGATCCGCAAGCAAAAGCTATTGTAGACAAACATCTTCCCGGTGTTTCCAGCAATCCGCTGGTAGCGATGGCAGCAGGCATGCCTTTAAAGACCATTCTATCCATGCCGCAAGCAGCACAATTGGGTTTGACGAAAGAAAAAGCGGAAGCGATTCTGGCTGAAATCAATAAAACACTCAAATAATGAATTGAATATAAACAGCTTCATAACCTAGGGGGATATCTCTAATTTATCGTTCGATGAATGAGGGGGTGTCTAAAAAAGTGTTTTCGCTTTATTAGATTTTATTACCTTCCTATTAATGGATTCTTGTGTTATTTTCAAACGATAGGAATTTGTTTAGCGAAAAAACAGATATGTTTAAATTCGAAGCTCACTCTTTAATCGAACACCCAGAAATAGCCTTAATCTTGAACGCGGCTTTAGCGGAGGTTGAACCAGGCCGGGCTATTCGACGAAATTTACGGAGAGAGGGGGATATTTTGTGGGTAGGGGAAAAGACCTATGATTTGGACGATTACCAGCGAATTCGAGTGGCCGGTGCCGGGAAAGCCAGTATCGCCATGCTACAAGCACTTGTCAAGATATTGGGCGATTATATCGAAGATGGCGCGGTCATTGCTAAGCATATCCCGGATGGTATAGCAAAGTTGGGGAATGTAGCCATATTAGAAGGAAGTCACCCAGTGACATCCATGAAAAGCGTCATGGCAACGGAGCTGATGGTAGCAAAATTAAAAGATATAAGGGAAGACGATTTGGTCCTTTGTTTGATTTCGGGCGGCGGTTCTGCATTAATGACCGAACCTTGTCCGGGGGTTAGCTTAGAAGATTTAAAAAAGCTCAACCAATTGTTATTAGCTTGTGGCGCCAATATCGAGGAAATAAATATAATAAGAAAACATTTAGACCGGGTAAAAGGAGGTGGATTAAGGCGCTTGGCTGCTCCAGCTCAAGTGATTAGTTTAATAATCTCGGATGTTGTCGGCAGTCGTCTGGATGTTATAGCCTCTGGACCTACTGCGCCAGACCCATCTACATTTGCCGATGCCTGGCATGTGGTGGAAAA
>JBDKUB010000282.1:0-1535 GCA_039679915.1 Anaerolineaceae bacterium | reverse complement strand
ATAACCAAGCTATCAGCCAACAATACGATCGCCAGTAACCCTGCCAGAGAGCGAAAATCATGGATAGCAGGTTGGGGGTCCCAATCTTTCCATATCGTTTGATTGAACGCAGGAAAGAGCAGCACACTGAGCGCAACACCCATCCCGCTGCCAGTCAGCAGGCGAAATGTATTGTTTGGTGTATATACAGTGGGTGCTCCGGGAAAAAGGGATAAATAAGAGTTCAATCCGTCGCCTGCAAAAGCCAAAGCAAATAGCCCCATCAGAATCAATACTTTCCAGGGAGCAGTACCACTGTGTTTATAATACAAACTTCCCTGGTAGATCAATCCAAGGATGGCGCCAAGATACATTCCCATGCACCGAGCGCAAAACGGTAATTGCCGCTCTCCAAGATGAAATGAACGCACATCGATGCGATGACAAAGGGCGTACCCGATTGCGTCGGCTTTTCCTAAAAGCCCAGATGGTGTTTCCCAAATCCAAATAATTGTGATCAACAATACAGCCAGGAGCAAGATTTTTTTCATAGGAGATAAATTTATCTTGCTGAAACTGGATATTCGTTGTCTCATTCTTTGATTATAGGTGATTCCGCTAAAAACGCAAGACAGTTGGCAAAGACAAACGATTGAGGTATGATAGCTATTCGAGTCTCTGCCACAAAATTTTTGTGACATTAATAAAGGATTATGAAAATGAAAAAACAAATTGCAGTTACATTATGCATGGTTTTCTTATTGGTTGGGTGTGGTACGGGTTTGCAATCAGCGTCTACTCAAATTGTCGACCTTCCAACCGGAATCCCGACGAATACCCCAGTACCGCCTACCGATACACCTACCTCAGTCCCACCTACCATCACGCCAACCGTGCCTCCTCAAGATTACGGACCGGTTAATTTTCCGGCCGAGGTCAATCCATTAACCGGTTTAATCGTAACAGATCCCACCCGATTGGATAGACGTCCGCTGGCAGTAAAAATACAAATTTTCCCCCGTAGTGATCGACCACCAATGAATCTTTCCCTGGCGGATATTGTCTATGATTATTACCAGAATAATGGGATGACCCGCTTCCATGCCATTTTTTACGGCAACGATGCCCAACAAGTTGGCCCAATTCGTTCTGCCAGGCTCTTGGATATTTCACTTATTCGCATGTACAAATCGATATTTGCTTTTGCCGGTGCGGATAAGCGCGTGCTCAATAAATTATATGGGACGGAATTTTACGACCGCCTGGTAGTAGAAGGCAGCGCCAACTGCCCGCCCATGTGCCGGCTCGACCAAAATGCTGAAAATTTCCTGGTAGCCGATACCCTGGAAATGGGAAAATTCATCGTGGGTAAAGGCGTGGATAACAGCCGGCAAAACTTAGACGGAATGACCTTCAAAACGGAGGCACCTGCCAACGGTCAACCGGCTGTAAAAATATTCAATCGCTATTCGATCAGCGCTTACAGCCGCTGGGATTATGACAGTGCAAGCGGACGTTATCTGCGCTTTCAAGATACCCAGGAAGATTATGGCGGT
>JBDKUB010000484.1:0-4273 GCA_039679915.1 Anaerolineaceae bacterium | reverse complement strand
TTACCGAACCCACCCCTAATTCAAGCGCTTGGGCGACGCCATTCGTGCGGGCATTTTCACCGGCGTTCTTCACCGCCAGCTCGTCCACATCCACACCCAGGGCGTGAGCAGCCCCCAGCTTTAGGGCGGTGATGGATAAAATGCCTGATCCGCAGCCAACGTCGATGAGGGCGAACTCTTCCCTCACCATCCCGGTTGACTGTTCTCTTCCTTTTTCAATTTTAGGAGAGGAAGGGGGGGAGGGAGAAGCAGCCAGGGAATACTCTTCGATCATTTCCAGGCACATCTGGGTGGTGGGATGGGTTCCGGTGCCGAATGCCATGCCCGGATCGATGCGGATGGGAATCCGCTCCAGCCATGGGTTTTCCAGCCAGGCTGGCACGATCGCTAACCGCTGTCCGATTGCTATCGGCTGATAATGTCCCTTCCAGGCTTGCGACCAATCGGTCTGCTCGATTTTTTTATATTGTGGGTTGGGGAGTGGTCGAATGCGCCCCAAGTACCATAGGGCTTCTTCCAGTTTTTGGCGCGTTGCTTCCAATTGAGCATCCACGGGCAGGTAAGCTGCCACCCGCAATGGTCCTACAACAGTTCCTTCCTGGCTGCCATTAGGATCGATAAGGGTGCTCTCGATGACCACGCCTTCGGGTGAAAAGCGTGCCAGCACCTCGGCAACGGCTTCTGCCAGCTCACCATCCACGATAAGCGAGATTTCCAACCATTGGTCGGTCATTGGAGAAGAGAATACTGATTACCCGCCCAAAGCATCTTTCAACCAATCCAGGAAGCTGCGTTCGGCAGGACGCACTTCGCTGCCCAGGCTTTTTGCCAATTGTTCGAAAAGCTCGCGCTGCTCTGAAGTCAGGCGGGAGGGTACCTCGACGTTCAAGGCTACTAGTTGGTCTCCGCGCCCATTGCTGCGCAGGTGAGGCACGCCCTTGCCGCGCAGGCGCAGCACTTTACCAGGTTGTGTGCCAGGGGGTATTTTCAAGGTGGCTGGACCGTCGACGGTGGGTATTTGCACTTCGGCGCCCAAAGCAGCTTGGGCAATGTTGATGGTCAGGTTGAGAATGATATCGTTATCGCGGCGTTTGAAGTATTCATGTGGTTTGACATCGATGACGACATATAGATTGCCATGTGGACCACCATTGGCGCCGGGTTGTCCCTCGCCTGCTAGACGAATCTGCGTACCGCTATCCACACCAGCCGGGACGGAGATCACTTTGCGGCTTGAACGCCGCTCTACTCCGCGACCCTGGCAGGCATGGCAAGGTGAAGAAATCACTTCACCCTTACCGCCACAGGTAGGGCAGGTGGTTACCTGCACCATGGACCCCAGCAGGGTTTGGCGGACCTGGCGCACTTCGCCGCTGCCGTTACAGGCGCTACAGCGAATAGGCGAGGTTCCCGGCTCAGCGCCGGAACCATTACATACACTGCACACTTCATCGCGGCTAATTTCAATCTCTTTTTCAGCTCCGAAGATAGCTTCTTCGAAGGTTAAGTCGAGACGATATTGCAGGTCGGCGCCTCGGTGAGGGGCATTGCGAGAGCGCCGCGCGCTTCTGCCAAAACTGCCGAATCCAAAGAAATCAAAAATATCCGAAAGATCGGAAAAATCCACGCTGAAATCGGGCATACCTCCTGCACCGCGCACACCCGCGTGACCAAAACGGTCATAAGCAGCCCTTTTTTCGGGTTCGGATAATACGGCGTAAGCCTCATTGAGTTCTTTAAACCGCTCTTCTGCATCCGCTTCTTTGTTTACATCGGGATGTAATTGGCGGGCTTTTTTCCGAAAAGCAGCTTTTAAGTCATCGCTGGTGGCATCGCGTCCTACACCGAGGACTTCATAATAATCACGTTGAGTCATATATCGTTAATATGTTTGAACGTAGGAACGTTCAAACGTTGCGAAATTCTCCATCTACTACCTCTTCACCCGAATCACCACCGGCACCTGGTGGGTTCGAACTGCCGGGTTCCTGGCTACCTGTTGGGGTTTCTGGCTCGGGGGTGGCTTGCCCTTGTTGGTAGGCAGCCGTGCCAATCTGCTGAACGATCTGGTTCAATGCTTCGGTCTCACTGCGGATGTTTGCCGCATCCTCGGTTGCCATTGCTTGGCGTACTTTGGCGATTTGCTCCTCTGTTTTGATTTTTAATTCGGATGGCACTTTATCACCCAGATCTTTGAGCACTTTTTCAGCGGCATACGCAGAACTGTCAGCCGTATTGCGCACCTCCACTAATTCTTTACGCCGGCGGTCTTCCTCGGAATGGGCTTCGGCTTCTTTGCGCATCCGTTCGACTTCGCTTTCGCTCAAGCCGGATGAAGCGGTGATGGTAATGTTCTGGGAGCGCCCGGTGGCTTTATCCTGAGCGGTCACTTTGAGGATGCCGTTGGCGTCGATATCAAAGGTTACTTCGATTTGGGGGACTCCACGCGGCGCGGGTGGGATACCATCTAGGATGAACTTGCCCAGCGATTTATTATCGATGGCCATGGGACGTTCACCCTGCAGCACATGGATTTCTACTTGCGATTGCCCGTCGGCTGCGGTGGAGAAAATCTGACTCTTGCGGGTGGGGATGGTGGTATTGCGTTCGATCATAGCGCTTGAGACGCCGCCCAAAGTTTCGACCGATAAGGTTAGTGGAGTCACATCGAGCAGCAGGATATCTTTCACTTCGCCACCTAACACGCCGGCCTGAATGGCAGCGCCGATTGCGACTACTTCATCGGGGTTGACGCCCTTGTGCGGTTCTTTATTGAACTGCTTGCGCACAGCTTCCACCACTGCCGGCATGCGCGTCATACCACCCACCATAACCACTTCATTGATTTTTTCTTTTTCTAAATTGGCGTCTTTCAATGCCTGGCGGACAGGTCCCAGGCTGCGTTCTATAAGATCATTGGTCAATTGTTCTAGTTTAGAGCGGGTAAGAGTCATCACCAGATGTTTGGGTCCGCTGGCGTCGGCAGTAATGTAAGGCAGATTGATTTCGGTCTGCATCATGCTGGAAAGCTCGATCTTGGCTTTTTCGGCAGCTTCTTTCAAGCGCTGTAGCGCCTGACGGTCGCCGCGCAGGTCTATGCCGTTCTCGCGTTTGAATTCGTCCGCCATGAAATCGATTACTCGCTGGTCGAAATCGTCTCCGCCCAGGAAGGTATCGCCATTGGTGGCATGGACCTGGAAGACACCCTCGCCCACATCCAAAATGGAAATGTCGAAAGTACCTCCGCCTAGGTCGTAGACGGCGATGATCTCGTCTTTTTTCTTATCCAACCCATAAGCCAATGAAGAAGCCGTAGGTTCATTGATAATGCGCAGCACTTCCAACCCGGCAATCTTGCCGGCATCTTTGGTAGCATTGCGTTGAGCATCATTGAAATAAGCCGGCACCGTAATTACAGCCTGGGTCACCGTTTCGCCCAGGTAAGCTTCAGCGTCTGCCTTAAGTTTGGCGAGGATCATGGCGGAGATTTCGGGAGGTGAATATTCCTTACCATCCAAAACGACGCGAACGTCACCATTCGGCGCTTTGGCAACTTTATAGGGCACACGCGAGATGGCGCGCTGCACCTCTGGGTCGTCATATTTACGTCCCATAAAACGTTTAATGGAAAATATAGTATTTTCGGGATTTACGACAGCCTGGTTACGAGCAACTCGCCCGGTCAACCGTTCGTGGTTTTTATTGACTGCTACCACCGAAGGTACCAGTCGTTCGCCTTCGGCTGAAGGGATAACAACTGGTTCGCCGCCTTCCATCACCGCAACTACTGAGTTTGTTGTTCCAAGGTCAATACCGATGATCTTACCCATGAAAGATTCCTCCAGTAAATTTTATATTATTTAGCAACTCGCACAGTTGCTGGGCGCAACACATGATCGCCCATCATGTAGCCTTGTTTTACTACCTCGATAATCTTTCCACTCTCTACAGTATCGCAATCTTCATGTGAGATGGCTTCATGGTAGTTTGGATCGAAAGGCTGCCCTTGAGCATCCATCACTTTTACGCCTTCGGCTTCCAATGCCGCGATAAATTTGCGATAAATGAGCTCGATACCGTCTGCCCACTCGGCGCCTTTGCCGGTAGTAGGGCGGTTTTTAAGAGCGCGTTCGAGGTCATCCAAGATTTCCAGGAAACGCCTGATCACATTCCCTGTGGCATTCTGATAAACCAGGGTTTGATCGCGGTCGACCCGTTTTTTATAGTTTGCGAACTCAGCTCTGGCGCGTTGCCATCCATCCAGGTATTCATC
>JBDKUB010000408.1:0-3996 GCA_039679915.1 Anaerolineaceae bacterium | reverse complement strand
GAATTTTCCCTCATTGGCAATATAGAGCGGATCAAAACCTAGCATATCACATGCAGCCATTACCTCAGGTTTTACGGGTATCGAGTTTTCATCGATTGTTATATTAACCTGGCTTTGAAGGGCAATTTCATTCAATGAAGTAGCTCAACCCCCACGAGTGGGATCTCGTAGCACATTAATTGTGTCCCCTTTACCTTTTTTTAGAGCAAGATCGATAATCGTATGCACCAAATGATTGAGGGGTGCCGTATCACTTCGTATCGAAGAAGAAAAACCCAACTCCCCACGAGCTTCGAGACCTGAAATTCCATGGTCTCCGATTGTACCGTTGATCAGCACGATATCGCCGGGCTTTGCATTCGCCCCAGAGATTTCGATTGAATCGGGAATTGCACCGATACCGGTTGTGTTGATATATAAGCCATCTGCTTTACCTTTTTGAACGACTTTTGTATCTCCAGCGATGAGCAAGACATCCGCTTCAACTGCAGCCGTTTGCATAGAGTGGATTATTGATTCGAGAATATGTATATCTAATCCTTCTTCCAAGATGAAGCCGGCTGAAAGATATTTTGGAATGGCTCCCACCATAGCAATGTCGTTTACAGTACCGCAAACAGCCAGCCTGCCTATATCGCCACCCGGGAAAAACAATGGTGAAACAACATGAGAATCAGTGCTTACTGCCAAGCGTGAACCATCCGGTAGCTGAATAACTCCAGAGTCATCGCCAGCCATAAGAATAGGATTGTCAAATGCGGTTATGAAAAACTGGTTTATCAAATCATGGGACATTCTCCCGCCGCTGCCATGCCCCAAGACTATTTGATCGTTATGGATTAAGGGGATAGGACAAACAGCCCCTTGAAAATTTATATTCTCGTTGGTCATTAGTTTTTTGCATTATCCATTCGTTGATATTGGTATCGATAATATGCAGAACAAGCCCCTTCAGAAGAAACCATCGTCGCGCCTAGGGGATGCTCTGGTGTGCATCGAGATCCGAATGCACTACAATCGAAAGGCTTTTTTAATCCCTGTAAAATCAACCCGGCAATACATAATGGTGATTCTTCTGGATTGATTTTCCCCACATCGAACCTTTTTTCTGCATCGAAATATTCAAATTCTGGACGCAAACACCAACCACTTCCCTTGATAAGGCCAATACCGCGCCATTTTCTATCACAGGTTTGAAATACGCGGTTGATTATGGCTTGGGCAGGTTGGTT
Organism: Anaerolineaceae bacterium; assembly: GCA_039679915.1. Taxonomy (GTDB): domain Bacteria; phylum Chloroflexota; class Anaerolineae; order Anaerolineales; family UBA4823; genus JAAZNS01. Next base: position 2,764 of record JBDKUB010000408.1, on the reverse strand, counting down.
GCCATTGAATGTTACTACGCGAGTATATGCATTTTTCGCTTTTGTTTCACCTTTTTCCAATTGATGAATCGTCATGCGAATCCCTTGCAGAATATCCAAGGGTTCGAAACCGGTGACAACAATTGGTGTTCGATATTTCTCGACAATGGGTGGATATTCCCAATAACCCATAACAGCGCACACGTGACCTGCCGCCAGAAACCCTTGTACACGATTATCGGGTGAAGAAAGAATCGCATTGATTGCCGGAGGCACCCGAACTTGAGAAACCAGCATACTAAAATTATCGATATTTTGAGATTTCGCTTGTATAACACTCATCGCATTCGCTGGAGCGGTTGTTTCAAAACCAATTGCAAAGAAGACGACTTGTTTTTGGGGATTCTCTTTAGCTATGGTAATAGCGTCCAATGGGGAATAAACAACCCTGACATCTGCACCCGAAGCTCGAATAGAAAAGAGATCGGTATGTGAACCTGGAACTCTTAACATATCGCCAAAAGAAGTAAAAACTACATTAGGTTGAGAAGCAATGACATGAGCTTTGTCAATGAGCTCGAGAGAAGTAACACATACCGGGCAACCTGGGCCATGAACTAATTCGATTTCGGGAGGTAGAAGTTGATCAATCCCAAAACGCATGATGGCATGAGTCTGCCCGCCGCATATTTCCATGATCACCCAGGGTTTGGTGGTGATACGGCGAATATCGTCAATAAGCGGTTTGACTAGTTGAGAATTGCGAAACTCGTGAAGTAAGTCCATAAAAATACAATTTCACTGTGGCGATGTTTCATCTATATTGGATATTTGTTCAAGCAAGGATATAGTTTCTTTTGCTTCCTCTTCGCTAATGATGTTCAAAGCAAAGCCAACATGAATGAGAACATAATCTCCCACTTTAGCTTCTGGGGTGTATGAAAGGCAAGCTTCACGGAAAACACCGCCAAAATCGATTTTACCCATGAGCAACTCGCCATTTTTATATATTTCGATGATTTTTCCCGGAACTCCCAAACACATATCTTACTCCTTAATCGTAATTATAAAAATAATCGATGATATGCAATGATTGACTGTCCTAATGATATTCCACCATCATTGGGTGGTAGTGATTTATGAATAATCGGATGAAAGCTGTTTTCCTCCAAACCCGCAAAAGTTTTGGATAAAAGGGTATGATTTTGCCATACGCCACCGCTCAAGACTACCTCGGTAATATTATATCGCTTACGAATTTCAGAACATATAGATAAAATCATATTGACTATACCGTTGTGAAATTTGGCGGAAATTATCGAGGCAGAGCAGCCCTTAAAGAAATCCGCAACGACTTCACGCAACACAGGCGAAGAATCAATGAGCATTTCATCAGGCGCAACCATCCCAGTTGAATTATCCCGGATATCCTGACAAACATCGAAAGAATAGGCTGATTTTTCATCCGGGTCTATGGCAGCCTCTAATTCGATCGCCGCTTGCGCTTCATAATTTATATGCTGTCGAATACCAATTATCGAGGCAACGGCATCGAAAAGTCGTCCCATGCTTGAAGTCAACGGTGCATTGATATTATGCGTTATTTGAGATAGAAGTATAGATATCTGCTCGGTATTTAATGATTGGACTGAAGGGATACGATTATCCAAGTCAATATCCGATTGAAATAGATAAGCAACAGCAATTCGAGCCGGATTGCGAATTGCCATATCCCCGCCCGGTAATTTGAAATATTTCAAATGATAAAGCCGATCGAAATTTTTATAATCTGCAATGAATATTTCTCCACCCCAGATAGCGCCATCAGTGCCATAACCGGTACCGTCGAAAGATAATCCGATGACTTTAGTGGTCGATGGTATTTGATTTTCACCCATACATGAGGCTATATGAGCGTGGTGATGTTGAACAGCCACACTTGGACAATTATCTTGAAAACTACGCTCGATTGCATAGCGTGAAGATAAATAGTTGGGATGAAGGTCATGGGCAATCACTTCGGGTTTTAATTTGAATACATTTTCGAAAATTCGGATTCCTTCTTCGAAGGAAGTAAACGTTTCATAATTTTCAAGATCGCCAATGTGATGACTGACGAATGCGTAATGATCACGGGTAATGCAGAATGTATTTTTCAATTCAGCACCCGTAGCTAATATCTGCGGCATATTCCAGGGAACATGAATTGGATTTGGCGCGAAACCCCGCGATCGACGTGAAAAATTTGAGGTATTATTTATCCCGAGAAAACGAACAACCGAATCATCGCAGCGGGTATGGATGGGACGATTATGCATAATATAATAATCGACTATCGAACTAAGCTGTAAGCGAGCCTGATCGTTATCGAAAGCGATGGGTTCTTCGCTCAGGTTTCCGCTGGTCATCACTAAAATATGGGGGAATTGGGAATTTTGCCCCGTTCGATTCAATAAAAGCAAATAATGCAAAGGCGTATATGGAAGCATCATCCCAATCGTATTTTGATTAGGAGCAATCTGTTTGACGATATTCGACGTTTTAAGCCGTTCGAGAATTAATATTGGACGCGCCCTTGATTCTAACAAAGCGGCTTCTTCATCGGACACAAGGCAATGTTCTCGAATTGTGGAAATATCTGGCACCATGACAGCAAAGGGTTTATCGATGCGCAATTTTCGTTTCCGTAATAACTCCACTGCCTCCGGATTTGTCGCATCGCAGGCGATATGAAATCCTCCCAAGCCTTTGATGGCAATTATTTTTCCCTGGTTTAATAAATTTT
>JBDKUB010000266.1:0-3956 GCA_039679915.1 Anaerolineaceae bacterium | reverse complement strand
ATTTAATGTGCAGAACACTGGCATCCAGTTCTTTTTGTAAGGCTGTATTTTTATTTTCAAGGGCAGACAATTTTTGGACCTGGTTTTCAAGGTCGGTTATTTTCTGGTTGGCGGCTGTCAATTCGGCTTGGGTTTGCTGTAATGTTTGGCGAGTTGGTGTATAGAGCAAGAAAATCACGGTCAATGCCCCCAATCCAAATACAATCAATAAACCGAACAGCCAACGAGTAGCTGTTTTGAAGAAATGACCTATACGGCTTTCCTTTTGAAAGGCTTGTTCGGCAGCCGCGGTTGACTCGCTGGGTATTTCTACAGAAACCTCCGGGGTTGAGTTTTGCTCAGGTTGTTCCATCGCTCTTCTCCTTATAATTATAAACACCCGAAATTAAAGAGATGGTTATCGTGCCGATTCTTTACTGTGCGGGATGGGTCGACGGTCTCGATAAGGGACTGGAATATACTCCACGGTCGGTCGACCACCACCAGCCTGAGGGTATAAATTCATCAATTGGTACACTTCGGTGGGAACCTCTGTGTTCACCGGCAAACCCAACTGTCTTGCTTCTTCTACCGAAATAGGATAATCGTGCGTCCAACATCCACTGGTCATGATGTCTGCCAATTTTTCAGCTTCCTCTTCCGACATGCGCTCCTTTACAATGCGCTTGACGGTATCTTTTACCTGTCGGATAGCTTTACGCGCTATATCAGCCTGGATAAGCGTTTCGTCGTCTAATTCATTGATATCTTTCTGCTCCACAACGGAGAGAATGGACACAGCAGGGTGCTGTCCTAGTTGAGGATCCACGGGTCCTAAAACGGCGTTATCATCCATCACGATTTCATCAGCCGCCAAAGCAATCAGCGTTCCACCCGACATGGCATAATGGGGGATGAATACGGTGACTTTTGCCTCATGCCGGCATAGTGCGGTAGCAATTTGTTCCGCTGCCAGCACTAATCCCCCCGGGGTGTGCAGGATTAAGTCGATCGGAATCTTCGGGTCGGTCAGTTTGATGGCACGTAGCAATTCTTCAGAGTCGTTGATATCGATATAGCGCGCCAGTGGAAAACCCAAAAATGATAGCTTCTCCTGGCGGTGGATCAAGGCAATGGCTCGAGAATTGCGTTTGACTTCGAGTTTGCGCAGCATCTTGGTGCGGCTGGCTTCCAGTACTTTTTGATGAAGTACCGGCTGCAGTGAAGAGATAATCAAAAATAGCATTAAGAGAAATGTAACATCCATTTTCAACCTCCTAAGTTCGATTACCAGGGATAGTATTCGTCAGGATATTGACGTATGTATGCCGGGTGACGGCGCGGAATAAATAAACGAGCAAATAACAAGCCAAATATAAAACCACCAATATGAGCAAACCAGGCTACACCACCCATATTGGACGCATTGGCTATCCCTAATGAAGCAATTCCGGAGAAGAGCTGCGATACAAACCAAAACCCCAGGTACACCACGGCTGGAATATCCACGAACAAGGGGACAAAAATCATTGGGATAAGAGTTGTAACGCTTGCTCGCGGGAAAAGCAGGAAATACGCTCCTAATACTGCCGCAATCGCCCCGCTAGCTCCCAGGGCAGGTACCTCACTGAGAGGTGAAACCAGTGTTTGGAGGATGCCGGCGGCTAACCCTCCACAAATGTAGAAGATCAAATAGCGAATCGAGCCCATCCGGTCTTCTACATTATCACCAAAAATGAATAATATCCACATGTTACTTAGTAAATGAAACCATCCACCATGCAGAAACATATGGGTAAATAGTGTCATCAATGGCAAAGGATTGTCGAGCAGCAACGAAGGATTATTGAGGTGCAAGTTAGCTGGGATGAGGGCAAAAATCTGAACGAAGTGATTTAAAGCAGGAGATGAAAGCGAAATTTCAATGAGGAACACAATCGTATTCAGACCGATCAATAACCAGGTGACGATTGGTAATGTATACGAGTGGATGGTATCACGTAAAGGTAACATAAGCTTGTCCTGCTATCTTATCTAGTATTACGATATTAAGTATAATATGAAATCCAATAAATAAGTTAGCCAACTTCAAATATGGCAGAAAGACGATTTCTCGGCAGTTAATCAATTAAAAGTCATCACTACGTTTGGCTACATTGGAAAAGTTAAAGTTCGTAGTGATGACATAAGGGAGGAGGATGTATTTATAGAATAAGCATAATGGTTATGCCATTCTATAAATCTATTTCAATGATTTATCCCACTTTGACTTTGATTGCTTTAGGCCGGTGCGCTTCTGCTTTGGGGATATGCAGGGTTAACACGCCATTCTTGATGTTGGCTTCAGCTTTGGACGGATCTAGAGCGGTGGGTAATGTAATCACGCGGCTGAAGCGACCAGTGGGCAACTCACATGAAAGATATTGCTTGTCCTTCTTTTCTTCGCAAGTAAACTCGCCACGTATGGTAACGGTGTTGTTGATAATCTCGATGTTCAAATCATCTGCCTCTAAGCCTGGAACGAAGGCTGTGATGTCGTAGGCATCTTCACTGGCAACGATATCCATGGCTAACAACATTTCCCGCTCACCAGCGACTTCACCTATATTATCTTCGATGAGGCGGTTCATTGCTTCTCGAAAATTGGACATTCTTCGGTAGGGGTTAAGATATATAGTCATATTAAATCTCCTCTTACAATTGATAAATATTTATTTTCAATATATTTATTGACCTTATCTTACAATATCAATATAAGAGGAATATCAATACAATATAGATTTTGTATTAATTCAAGTGATCAACAGCTAATAAACGAGTTCATTTCATCCAGATAGAAAATTGCTCACCAAGATGAAAGAGAATCCCGTCAAGATGAAATCGTAGTAACGACTTCAGTCGTTACAACCCTAATATGAATGAAGTAGGTCATAAAACAAGGTATCAATATAATATGACAGACCACTAATATATTTTTTGAATATTCTAATCCTTTGTTTTAATCTTAGAATTCAGCGACGATGATTAGATAGGGCGAAGTTTCAGCATAGGCTAACTCATCGAAATCGCCATAAGTCTTTATCTTTTCAAAGCCAACCATGTGGAATTCCTTGATCAAGTCGGTGGCGCTTTCCAGAGTGTGATGGGTCTCCAGTGTAGTTCGTTCGACTCTCCCATCGGGCAGCAGATGATCATAATGCCATTCAAGCCAAAAGTATTTTCGGAAGCGTCTCCAGGCACTGCTCACCTGCACCGGCTCTCCATCCAGAGGATGAGGAAATATCTCTTCCACTTCCGCAGCGGATTCTTTCAGAAGGGACTTTAACGCTTGTGGATTTGGCATACTGACAGCAAACGTCCCTCCTGAACGGAGGCTATTCCGCACGCAAGCCAATGTCTGTCGGCGTTCCTGAGTGGTCAGGGTACTATAAGTATTGCAGGGAAGAATGATAAGCGCTAATGTCGATGGGAAATGGAAAGAAGTCATATTTCCAAGGATGAGAGCAGGGTGTTGTCTGTCGTCCCAATGCTCCCGAATAAATGCCAACATTGCAGCATCACTATCCAAGCCAATGGTTAGATAACCAGCTTTACATAAAGGGGTAAAAATGCGTCCGGTTCCACAACCTAATTCGAGGATGGGGCTGCCATATCGGCTTGCCAGACTCAACCAAAATGGCAAATCTTCCAGGTGACGGTTATGGTGAGCATGATAGAGCTTAGGGACATCACTTTCGGGTAGCATGGGCTATTAGACAAATGGGATTCAATAGGTAATAGAATTGGTCAAATGATTGATCCTCCTGCGATAGCAGGGAAGATCATCAGACTATCTCCATCTACAAGCCTTTTATCCAACTCCGCTTCATTCAATAAACGACTATTTAGAAATACCCGTAGATGGGGGTTGATTTTTTCGTCTTGAAGCACTATATTCTTAAATGGCTCTGTATAATCGTTAGCCATGCGGACAATCA
>JBDKUB010000475.1:0-4337 GCA_039679915.1 Anaerolineaceae bacterium | reverse complement strand
CACTACATCGGTGACCATCAATATCGCAAAATCCAAACCATTGCGATCGCGCAAATCTTTCAATGCGCTGAACAATTCCTGCCGGTGCTCATCTAATTGTAAGAGATCGGTCACCTCAACCTGGGCAATCGCAAAGCTAAATCCGGCGACCTCGTAGAGTTTCAGATCGCTATTGACGACTTCCTGAGGATCGCGAGCAGCTAAACCCGAACCGGCATGTAGCACCTGTTCCCCATATGCCAGTAAATTTTGATCTTCCAGCGGGCTTCCTTTCACGGACGCCCACCTCCCCAGCCTTTCAACGGCAAGATGGTCCCGCTCGGTGGTTGTGGGAGAAGTCAATGTCAATGTATCAGAAAAACATCCTGCCAGTAATAAGGCAGCCATTGCAGGGGGTGCACTGAACCCGGCTTCTTCGATGCGTTCGGAAATCAAAGTGCTGGTGCTGCCCACGATATCCACCGTAAATCGAATCGGAACATGGGTAGAAGCATTACCCAATCTATGGTGATCGATGATTTCAAGCAATTCTGCTTCTTCCAGCGAACCCAACGCCTGACTGGGCTCGTTATGATCGACCAAAATGACTTTCAGGCGAGGTGGATTTAGCACATCCCGCTGCCGGCATACACCGACATAATCACCTTTTTCATTAACTACCAAGAAGTCATCACCTTCCTGACGCAAAATTCGGCTAAGCGAATCACGGATGCGTCCATTCGATTGAAATCGAAGCACATTTTGATCGCAAGCCTCCTTACAAGGTGTTTCCAAAATTTCCGCGAGTTTCATCTCCTGATAACGAGGATGATTGCCTACCTTGTGGCTGAAAAAGCTAAAAAGGCTGGTGCCATTCACCAACCCATAGGGTGTGCCATCTTCGTTTACTACCGGCGCCACTCCCCAGGTACGGTTAGCAATCGCCCAGGCATACCGTAAGGGACGGTCGGGAGTGGTCGTATCCAACCTGCGGACGATAGCTTCGAAGCGTGGTGAAGCATCATTCAATAAAAGTGGGCTTTCTAAACCCAAGGTTCGTAATACCCATGTCGTTTGGGGGTTGAGTGAACCGGCTCGGGCAGCTTGAGCATCGACGCCATCCCTCTCGCGCAGCAGCCAGGCATACCCCATGGCAGCAGCAATCGAATCGGTATCCGGATTCACATGACCAATAACGTAAATTCTATCCATACTGTTTTTATATCATTCGCCATACCAGGCAGAAAACCGTCGGTATTATTGGGCAATCCACAATTTTATTCCTGCATTCCTGCCTGTACTTCTTGTGCAATTCATTCCAATATGAATTATATAATCAACCAAGCTAATATTATATTTTATCCTGCAATTGTAGTTTATTCCGTAAATGATCGATTACCAATCTTTGACCTGTTTCTTCATCGAGATAATACCAGCACTGCCAGCCGTTGCTGGGTGCATTGTGAAGCGTAGTAGCCACTTTATGAATCGAGCCCACAATGCTCCCACAACATAAATGACCATTGGCAAGAATGACTGCGGTCGGTTCATCTTTTCCTTCCAGGTACAAGGTTTGCCCCGGTTTCAATAGATTGCTTTCTAACAGCCTGCCAAATGGAATCCGCCGGGTTGTTTTGGGATTATTTTGAGAAAAAATTTCATCCGAGTAAGCTGAACCTGAGGTCGATTGGATTCTTTCTCCGGCGATTTGTATATATTCAAACGAGGTTTCAATCCCAATCCAATGGCGGTGGAGGCGTTTTGCTACCACTCCCGTGGTGCCGCTACCGAAAAAGGGATCGAGCACCACATCCCCAGGATTGGTGCTGGCGGATATCACCCGATACAATAATGCCTCCGGTTTTTGGGTGGGATGAGCTTTCACTCCATCGATTTTGATTCTTTCGCTGCCATTGCATAATGGCAAAAGCCAATCGCTGCGCATCTGCAAATCATCATTCAATGCTTTCATCGAACGGTGATTGAAAGTATAATGAGCGCCTTTCTTCTTTTGCGCCCAAATGAGCGTTTCGTGGGCATTGGTAAATCGGACACCCCGAAAATTAGGCATAGGATTGGTCTTTATCCACACAATGTCATTAATCACCCAAAAGCCCAGGTTTTGAATGATCGCTCCCACGCGAAAAATATTATGGTATGTCCCAATCACCCACAGTGTACCAGTCTCTTTCAACACTCTGCGACAGGCTGATAACCAATCATGGGTAAATGCGTCATATTCAGCAAAGCTTTCAAAATGATCCCAGGTGTCATTAACGCCATTTACCTTCGTCCGGTTAGGGCGCCAAAGTTCACGCTGCAACTGCAAATTATAAGGGGGGTCGGCGAACACCATATCCACCGAAGCAGCGGGAAACGATTCCAACACCTCGATGCAATTTCCCTGAATGATCTGATCTAATTTCAATTCTGTATTGTCCATGGATTCCAGTCTCGATTATTGAGGTAGCGCTATTCTCCTATGATATTAATAAATCTTCCACCCCGTACCTTCCAAATCGACATCTTTCATCTTATCGGAAGGTACATCCACCAGCAATGATTCGCATTCCGCCAAAAGATTACCTTCCATATCATATATACTGCCTGTAACTGAAGCAGTTCGATTCCGTAATTTGAGGACCTTACCCACGGCATGGAGGGGACATCCTACCGGGACATTCTTGTGAAAACGCACTTCCATCTTGGCAGTGAACATAAAGCGCGGCTGGTCGGGGTTTCCCATGATGGAACGCCCTGAAACCTCATCCAGGATGGTCGAGACTATACCCCCATGAACAACACCTGGGTAACCCTGGTAATTTTCATGGACAGTAAAATCGCTAACCACTTCCCCGGGATTCGTTTCGACAAACTTAAGGTGCAATCCAAAGGGATTTTCCACCCCGCAGCCAAAACAATACTTTGAATTGGGTTGAATATTCTGCAGTTCCTTTTCCATCACTTACTCCATGATTGTTCATCTGTGAAATTTTCTATTTGGTTTTCAAGATATCGACCCCCCTATTATACTCAGACTTACACTATATCGATTTTTCTATTATGAAAAGACCTCTCGCTTCGCTCGAGGTGACAGCCTTCTTTTAGGACAATCCCTTTTTATTATTATACAGACGACTAAAGTCATCACTACAAAAACGAAAATTTACTATAATAGACCCCTAGCAGTCAGGGAAACCCTGGTTTATTTTATGAAAAGGATATTTTTTTCTTTCCCCTTCGCCATATCCAACTCAATAATTTCGCCTGTCACTAGAAATACGGTGCGTTCGCATATGTTGGTGACCCGATCGGCTAATCTTTCCAGGTTGTGCGCCGCCCAGATCAGGTAATTAGCCCGGGAAATGATTTCCGGATTAGCAAGCATCATTTTCAATAAATCATTGTAAACGCGGTTATATAATAAATCCACCTGGTCGTCTTCGTCAGGGATAGCCCGGGCAGTATCGGCATCTCCAATAATGAAAGCCCCCAAAGCACGATGAAGCATATCCAATCCCAGATCTGCCATTTTGGGTATATCGATCAGCGGTTTAACCAATGACTCCGTTCCCAGCATCAAATTGATCTTACAAATCCCCTTGGCGTAATCGCCAATACGCTCCAATTCGGTATTGACCTCCAAGATCGCAGCCAACATGCGCAAGTCACGCGCCATAGGCTGCTGAGTGGCAATCAGCACCAGGCAATCTTGTTCGATCTCGTAGCGTTTTTCGTTGATTTTTTGGTCATCAGCATAGATGCGCCGAGCTGCTTCCAAGTCGCGGCGCTTTAATGCTTCGACGGCTTCTCTCACCGCCTGTTCGACAATGCTGCCCAGAATCAATAATTCATCTTTCAATTCTTGCAGTTCGCGTTCGAAAGTTTCACGTGGCATAATTTCAATCCGTTTTATTAACCAAATCTACCAGTTACATAATCCTCGGTTTGTTTATTCTTTGGATTAGTAAATACCTGAGCCGTTGCGCCGTACTCCACCAATATTCCCGTGCGGGTTTGTGGATTATCGATCATCATAAACGCGGTATCGTCTGAGACACGGGCTGCTTGCTGCATGTTATGGGTGACGATGACAATTGTATATTCGGTCTTCAATGTTTGCATTAATTCCTCGATCTTCAGCGTCGCCACTGGGTCGCGGGCTGAAGCGGGTTCATCCATCAAAATCATATCCGGTTGAACAGCCAGAGCGCGGGCACTGCACAACCGCTGCTGCTGACCTCCCGAAAGCGCTATTGCCGATTGGTTGAGTTTATCTTTTACTTCATCCCACAAAGCAGCTTGTTGAAGGCTGTACTCGACGATTTCATCCAAGGTAGCCCTGCGGCGCAGCCCAT
>JBDKUB010000473.1:0-2849 GCA_039679915.1 Anaerolineaceae bacterium | reverse complement strand
GGATATTTTGCGCCTAAAAATTACGACAGAACACTAGTTTATCATAAGATAAGCTAACATGAATCGATTTATAACGACCGAATTAAAAAACGCCAATGGTATAATTTTCTAATCTCAATAAGGTATCCCAGGTTGAATTAGGATAATATTTATGTTTATCGATCAAGCCTTAATCCATATCCGCTCCGGAAAGGGGGGAGATGGGGTAGTGCATTTTCGCAAGGAAAAATATGTTCCCTTTGGGGGACCGGATGGCGGAGATGGAGGGAAGGGTGGAGATATCCTCCTCGAAGTTGAAAAAACGATGAATACGCTTTCGAATTTTCGGCAAAAAAGTAAATTTTTTGCAGAAGATGGCGAAAATGGCAAGAAGCAAAAAATGACCGGTAAGGATGGGAAGGATTTAATTATCAAGGTGCCAGCCGGCACGATTGTTTATGATGATCAAACCAATCAGGTAATCGGAGATTTAATTACTCCCGGTCAAAGGTTAAAAGTCGCTTCAGGTGGGCGAGGGGGACGGGGCAATGTGCATTTTGCCAATTCCCGGAATCACGTCCCACGGATAGCCGAACGCGGCGAACCAGGTGTCGAGAAAATTTTACGATTGGAACTGAAATTGATCGCAGATGTCGGAATCATCGGCATACCGAATGCAGGAAAATCGACATTATTGGCTGCGGTGACCCGAGCAAAGCCGAAAATTGCTCCTTATCCGTTTACCACATTGGAACCCAATTTAGGTGTGGCGGAATTGGATGATGAAACCTCCCTTGTGTTAGCGGATATTCCCGGTCTGATCGAAGGCGCTCATAATGGGGTGGGATTGGGTTATGATTTTTTGAGACATATCCAAAGGACGAAAGTATTAATTCATCTGCTGGATGGAATGGCAGAAGACCCGGTTATCGATTTTGCCCAAATTAATTCTGAACTTGCACTTTTCGACCCCGGGTTGGCGAAAAAACCCCAAATTGTTGCTTTGAACAAAATCGATATTCCTGAAGTCAAAAAACGCCTGCCGGCTATTTCAAGGCAATTGAAAAAACAGGGCATCGATCAAGTGTACGGTATATCCGCTTTAGCCAATACGAATGTAAAACAGATGCTTTATGCGGCTTACCAACTGCTAAAATCGTTGCCTGTGGAATCTTTACAGATAGAGGAAATTCCAATCTACCGGGTCGAATCCGACCCTACTCAATTTTCGATAAAACACATCGATAAGGGTTGGCAAATTAGCGGGACAGCCATCGAAAGAGCAGCTTCGATGACTTATTGGGAATATGATGAATCGGTTCGCCGATTCCAAAGAATATTGAAAACGCTCGGCATCGAAGATGCCCTGCGCGCAGCGGGTGTTAAACCGGGTGATACCGTTTTCATTGGTGATTACGAACTTGAGTGGGCGGATTAATCATGAGAATTGGTATATTTGGCGGTACTTTTGACCCTCCTCATCTTGGACATTTGATTCTGGCTTCGGAGTCGCAGTGTCAACTCAACCTGGATCGATTACTTTTCGTGCTCACATCTTCACCCCCTCATAAAATCAGACAGCCTGTTACTCCCATCGAATTGCGAATAAGGATGCTTCAGGCTGCTTTAGACGATAACCCGCTCTTCGAATTTTCAAGAGTGGACATCGACCGGCCGGGTCCTCATTATGCCGTAGATACAGTCAATATCATCCGCAGTCAATTCCCGGGTAGCGAGGTAATCTATCTCATGGGGGGAGATTCCCTGCGTAATTTACCCGAATGGCATAAACCGCGTGAATTGGTATATGCGGTCGATTATTTAGGGGTTATGCGCCGACCAGGGCATAGAATAAACTGGTCGAATCTGGAAAAGAATATTCCGGGTATTTCTGAAAAAGTTTGGTTTGTCGATGCCCCACTTCTAGAAATTTCTTCATCCGAAATCCGTAAAAGAGTTGCAGATCATTGCACCTTTCGCTATTATGTTCCTGATAATGTGTATAAAGTCATTACGGAAACCGGGCTATATCTTGAAGCAATGAACGAATAGGATTGTTTGAAAAAATACCCCCACCGCGACTCGAACGCGGGTTTTTGCCTCCGGAGGGCAACGCTCTATCCACTGAGCTATGGGGGCGGTCCGTTAGAAGCAAATTTTACCACGATAATTACGATATCAGAATGGCGCACTGGAAAAAATTCCCCACTCTCTTCATTAAATCACTAACTTTGCACTTTATTTTAAATTGAATCTCGAGCCATTCGAGTAGGCGAATTCTGTGATCATATTGGAGGATTTGTCTGGCATGTCCATACACTAAGCCCTAAAGGTTTTCTCACCCTTCCAAGATGCTTTGTTATGTTGATTCTTCTAAAATAAGCCGCCGCCGGTGTATCTGAGCATTTACCGGATCAATGCCCAAACATCTCAGGACTTCTTCCGGTCTTCCGGTAGTATTTTCACCTGCCTTGAGAATCATTAGGATTTGCTGCTGACTAAAAGATTTAATATCAGGGGCGGTAAGCTCGATCAAGAGAGGGCGCAAATCGTATTTTTTATCGTTGCGTTCGCGCCAGAGGCTTTCACTTGCCATGAGCGCAGCCAGCTTATCGGGTAGATCTGAAGCCTTCTCCAATAAAGTGACTAAATATTCACAGGCTTTGAGCTGTTTTTGTAATGAGGATGTCTGAATAGGAATCTCGAAAACGGATTTTATTTCGATGCCTGGCGGAACCGCCTTGATTAACCGTCGAGAGATTTCTTCGAGACAGATGTCCTGCTCCAGCCAAATATCAACTAAATCGTTTTCGCTGGTGAATCCTAAAGGAAGGGCACAAGCCAGGTTGATATGAGGGTGAGGTTTGAAC
>JBDKUB010000129.1:0-4822 GCA_039679915.1 Anaerolineaceae bacterium | reverse complement strand
GGGGCAAAAAACGCCCCTCGCAATGACGGATGATTAAAACTGTCGGGTGAGTAGATTATTTCTGAAATATTTATTTGTTTTGTATTATTTTTTTACTGCTATTTTTTAAATAATGAAGTATCTTAGTCATAGTCATAAATGAGAGCCTTGCCGATATCATGGTCAATCGCAAGTGATACATGAAAAATATTTCATTCTATGGTGATCATATAGGTAATTTGATCAACCTAAAATCGAAATATTTATTCATGCTTATTTGGCTGTGATGGATAATTTAATGGATAATATAAATTAAGAGAGATGTATCTAAAGCCAATAGATTCGGAGTCGATAATTATGTTCTTAGTCTCAACACTGCCCAAGGGAGATAAGTAATGATTCAAGAAGATGGGTTAGAAGCGGTTATATCGTTCATCGAGAGGGCAGGTATTCGGTTGAAGGTCAATGAGATTTTGATTGAATGCCTTGAAGAAGGTAATACATCTTCGTTTCAAGATTTAGTTGAGGAATTGATAGTAGCCGGTCCGGATAGTATAAGAGTGGTTAGAGAAATAATCAGCGAAGTTGATTTAATGATGTGCCAATTGCAAGAAAAACTCTCGGGAGATAAAGATGAAATAGGGGAGTTTGATTATTCGATAGCAAACATACCAGAAAAAACACAAAAACATATTATTTTAATGAAAGAAATCCAAGCATATTTAAATGATTGGTTATGGGGTTTAATTTATCTATCTACCCGTAGTGAATGGGCACAGGTGTACGCATTTTCCCCAAAAAATAAATGGCTGCTTTAGAGATAATCTCGTAAATTATGTTCGACGGCATAAGCCGCAGCTTCAGCGCGGTTACTTACTCCCAATTTGGAGAGAATGCTGCTGACATAATTCCTGACCGTTCCTTCACCCAGGAATAATGCCTTGGCAATTTCACGGTTTGTTTTGCCTTCGGATACCAGAAGCAATACATGTCTTTCTTGTTGGGTTAATGCAGAAAAGGCGGAAGCCTCTTCTTCCTTGGCTGCTTTACGAACTTCTTGGAATATGCGCTGGGTTACCGCTGGATCTAATAAGGCTTCTCCGCGACCAACGGCTTCGATAGCGTGTACGAGGTCTTCACCGCCAATTTGTTTTAGCACATAGCCTGATGCACCAGCCCGAATAGCGGAAAATAACATTTCGTCTTCGGCATAAGAGGTCAACATAATGACTTTTGTGTTGGGGTATTTTTCAGCGATCTCTTCACAAGCTTCGATTCCAGACCCACCCGGCAGGCGTATGTCCATAACCACAACGTCCGGCTGATAGGTTGCTACGCGTTCTACAGCTTCTCGAGCGGTTGTAGCTTCCGCCACGACTTCAAAATTGGGGTGCCTATCCAGCAGGGATTTTAAACCTAATCGAACTACTTCGTGATCATCTACCAATAAGATCTTTTGCTTTGCTGTCATCGATTTCTCCTTTATCGACCCGGTACTATGCTGCCTTAATCATAGCATGTTTATGTGGGTTTTTGCCGTCGAAAATCAACGAAGCGATATCCAATGCCGCGTTCGGTGAGGATATATTGAGGGTTGGCAGGGTCTTTCTCGATTTTGTTTCTCAAATAATTGATATAGAGTCGAACATAATGCGGTTCATCTCGATATTCGTATCCCCAAACTTTGGCTAGGATCTGGTCGTGAGGTAAAACCCACCCGGCATTTTGCACTAGGTGATAAAGCAAACGGTATTCTGTCGGTCGAAGCTGAACGAGCTTTCCATCGACCCAAATTTCATGGCGGTCGAAATCCAGTTTTAATCGGTCATCTACTTCGATTACACCGTGTAACCCTGATGAAGCCTCCGTCCGTCGTAATACAGCCCGAACACGGCTTACCAATTCACGTGGACTGAATGGTTTGCTAATATAATCATCTGCGCCAAGCTCAAGTCCTTTAACACGGTCTTCTTCTTCACCCTTGGCTGTTAACATGATCACAGGAATATTGCTTACTTCCCGGATGATTTTCAAGACTTCAAATCCGTCCAAATCGGGAAGCATTACATCTAATAACACAAGATCTGGTAAACTGCTTCTTAATTTATCGATGGCTTCCATACCTTTGAAGGCTTCGATCACTTGAAAACCATCGTGTTCGAGATTCAATCGGATGAACCGCACCATTCTTTCTTCGTCATCGACGACCAGAATGCGTCGGTCTCGTATTTTTTGATCAGTCATTACATCACTCCCTGACAAAACCAATGATTTGTTCTTCTCCTTTGGAGGTTAGGAATTCAACGAAACTCAATTTTTCCAATGGCCAGAGAACAAAGGCTGTTTGCTCATTTAAGTAAGGAACATCTTTATTATCTCTTGTTCTAGGATTATTCACCATGATGAAATTATCGGTAGGAGAAGGGATTTCATCGACCTCACCGATGACCGGATCTGCATTAGGTATATGGATAATCAATGTGTGAGACATTTCACACTCCCATCATAATAAAATTCTACTATAAAACCAATCTAATTTATAAATACTTTAATTCTATGCCCTTGCAAGGATATCCATAGCACAAAGGCTTTTCTAAAATAATTAAACTAGCAAGTGTCTTACGCGTATTATTTCTGTTATCAAAAAATAAAGGAAATCTCGATTCCTTTTTGATAAATTTATAAGCCATTATTTATAGAACAGCACTCTGGTTTTAATATTGCCGAAGGTAATAATATCGCCGTGATTTATCGGGTGCGGATTATTGGGTTCTATTCGCACGTTGTTGATTCGAGTACCATTCGTCGAACCCAGGTCCGTAATCGTTACGCTGGAATCTTTGGCTTTTATTGTAGCATGTAAACGAGATACCCCTCCCTGATACCCATTAAAGGGAGTCAAATCTATTTCGGGGAATATCGGCTGTTCATCGGAGGTGCGTCCGACGATATATTCATCTTCAAAGGGTAAAGTAAATATTTGCCCGGTTTGTAATACAACAAGATAAATTTCTTGAGAAGGGACGATCGTTGTTTGTTTACCCGGGACATTTTTGAACCGATCGGTTTGAATGAGAGAATCATCGAAGGTGGCTTCTATTTTTACGCTGGAATGCAGCCTAGCCCCGCAATCCAAACAATATATAACTCCTTCGAGCATCTCCGAATTACAAACTGGGCATTTTATCATATGACACCGCTAAGAGATTTCATGGGTTGGTTAATATTCTTGAGGGTAACAAAGCCCGTGTGCCATATTTGATTTTCATTTTCCCTTCCTGACTAAATTTATGCGATTTTTGTATGGCTTCGGTTTCGCGGACAATCGTATTAGCAAGTTCGATTTGACCCTGATTTTTCAGGTGGGTTGCTAAATGGTTAAGGCGTTTCACTGCAGAGGCGGTATTCCCTTCTGCCAAATCTTGTTTGGCTCTTTCTTGTAAACGATACAGCGTAAAGGTGGAGAGAGCGTTGAGTATAGGTAGAGGGGGATATTCGGGAATATTTGTATTGCTCACCGGTAATTCGATATGAAGAGGAGTTCGCGATTTCGGATTGGATTGAGAAGATATTTCGAACATCAATTCGCCATCTAATACCGTTAAAGTCTTATTATTCTTACCAAGCGGTTTGATTTTCAATTCGAACAAGAGAGTCGTACTTGTTTTATCCAAAATTGAACCCAAGGGTATGGGAGAAACCAGCGGTAATGGACCGGGTTGTGGCGTAAGGCGATAAGTTTCTGAAATTTCGACGTTGCTTTGCAGAGAGAAAGAAAAACTTAATTGTTTAGCGTATATTTCTGTAAGACGGCTAATAATATTATAGAAAGCATTTTTGATTTCTTGATGATGAGCCAAATATTGGCAATCCCCTCCGGTGCGCATAGCCAATCCATCCAGGAAAACATCATTCCAATTATTTCCCAAACCCAAACAGGTAATCGAAATCCCATCGAGTGCTGCTTCCTCAGCAAGCTCGAGGCAGGGTTTTTCATCGCCATATGTTCGTCCATCGGTCAATAGTAACAAATGGTTCACTCGATTTTTATCGATGTTCCGGCGAAGTTCGGTAATTCCCGATGCCAAACCCTGGTAAATTTCTGTTCCGCCGCTGGTTTGAATTCGGCTGATTTTTGTTTCAACTTGGGAAGGGGATAATTGAGGAATACCATTGAACAGAACCTCCGCCCGATCGCTGAAGGTGACAATCGATAAAATATCATCTTGATTCAATTGATGGAGCAGTTCAATGGCAGCATTTTTCACCGTGCTCAAACGCTGCCCTTGCATGGATGTAGACCGGTCGAGAACCAGGCAAATATTCAAGGGTGGTGTGGTGGTTAAGGTTATATCTTCTGGTTTGGATAATTCTATTAAGATATAGAGTAATTGTGGTTCAGTTAACCTGGGAAGAGTTGAACGGCTCGAATATGAAGCGATTTTCAATAAATTTGTTTGGTCTGGGAGGGGAGGTAATGTTGCATCATATTCAGCTCGTTTTTGAGCATCTGATAGCACATCATATGCGTTTTGAATATGCAAGAATTTTTCAAGGTTACCAGTATCTTTGTTGACATCCGGATGATATTTTCTAACCGCTAAATGGTAGGCGCGTCGAATATCATCTTGAGATGCATTTCTGGATAATTCTAACTCTAAGTAAAAATCGTGTGGTTCAACCATAGCATGATTACTGAGGTAGTCGAATCAATATCGTCGAGATATTATCAGGCCCACCGGCATCATTAGCAGCATCCACTAATTTTTGACAAGCCAGAGTAGGGTTTATGGATTCGCAGATTATTCTCGTTATATCCGCTGCAGAAATGGTTCCCCAAAGG
>JBDKUB010000063.1:0-8239 GCA_039679915.1 Anaerolineaceae bacterium | reverse complement strand
TCATTTAAAAGCTGAGCTTGAGAAAGTTCGCATCCATCGCCAACAATTTCGTGATAGAAGAAAACAATCCAATCTTCCGGTTATATCGTTAGTCGGATATACAAATGCAGGAAAATCCACTTTGTTGAATTCACTCGCAGAAGCTGATGTATATGTTGCTGATCAGCTTTTTGCCACACTTGACCCTACGACCCGAAGAGTGGAATTACCCGGTGGCCACATGGCTTTGTTTACCGACACAGTCGGATTCATCCAAAAATTACCCACAACATTGATCGCTGCTTTCAAAGCGACCCTGGAAGAAATAGCTGAAGCGGATTTACTTTTACATATATTGGATGTGACTCATGTCAACGTGCATGCTCAAGCCGAAGCCGTTTATCAAACATTGCATGAAATCAATGCAGATCATATTCCCGTCATTAATGTATTGAATAAAATCGATTTACTACCTGACCCCGAAAGTGCAAAATCCCGAATCAGCGCATATCCCAATGCTGTCGCCATATCAGCACTGACCGGGATTGGTATAAATGAGCTATTGAATATCATTAACAAGCAACTATTCGAAACATTTATGCCGTTAAAAGTTAACCTCCCTTACCAAGAGGGAAGCCTTATTGCTCAATTTTATCAATTAGGCATCATCGACCGAGTAGAACATACTCGCAATGGAACTATTATTCAAGGAACAATACCGGGACGATTATTAGCTTCTTATAAACCATTTATCATCAACTAATAGCGATAATATTATTCTGTAAATTCAAAAAGGATATCGCGGTGTTGAACAGCCTGTCCAAGGCGAATATTAACTAATTTTATCGTACCAGATCTGGGGGATCTGATTGAATTTTTCATTTTCATTGCTTCGATAACACATAATTCTTGACCCTGTTGCACCTGATCGCCAGATCGAACATTGATTGCAATCACCACTCCTGGAATAGGAGATTGAATAACCTTTTTTTGATGCAATTCAATATTCGACTTACCCTCTGCATTTCGAATTGTAATTATTGAAATTGGGTCTTTTATCGAATTGGTTTGGTTGGGTACGCCCTTTCTTCCGTTAGTGGCTTCTTCTAGCCATACATCGATTTTTTCCCCATTGACAATGGCAGTAATCGGTTGACTATGAATATCCAACAAATCCACTTCATAGGGTTTGTTGTTTATCTTGAATTTAAATTTCATTTAATCCGACCTCGTTTTGAAATGATATTGGAACGCATTACTGCTTGCCAGGCGCTCACTAATGCTGTGGGAGGTAAAGGAAATTCATGGATTTTGTTTTCAGATTCCATTTGTATAGCTAATGAAATAGCCAATAAGGCTGCTTTATGTTTATCGATATCATCTTCTTGTGAACGTAATGTAATTGGCGACTCGCGCTTCCGAAATAGATAAGTAAATAAAACCACCAATCCCCAAACTAATAATATTAGTAAAAGAATGAGGCTGATTCCAGTAACAGTGATCAATAAAGTGCTTAGCGAAAAATCATTCATCGGTAAATCCTTGAACCTTGATTAGACTGGAATGTTTCCATGCTTTCGCGGTGGTGCTGAGGAATATTTATCTCGCAATGCAGCCAGAGAAGCAATAATTTTTGGACGTGTTTCACGCGGTTCGATAACATCATCAACATATCCAGCTCGTGCAGCATAATAGGGATTATTGAATTGTTGCCGATATTCTTCAACCAAACGCGACCTTTCCCCGGAGGGGTCTTTTGCAGATTCGATTTTTTTCTTGAATAATATATTTACTGCACCTTCTGCACCCATTACAGCAATCTCTGCACTTGGCCAGGCATAAGTGACATCCGTACCCAGATATTTACTTCCCATCACAATGTAAGCACCTCCATACGC
Organism: Anaerolineaceae bacterium; assembly: GCA_039679915.1. GTDB lineage: Bacteria > Chloroflexota > Anaerolineae > Anaerolineales > UBA4823 > JAAZNS01. Next base: position 6,362 of record JBDKUB010000063.1, on the reverse strand, counting down.
CTTACGGGTAATGATGGTTATTTTTGGCACCGTAGCTTCTGCATAAGCGTACAAAACCTTAGCGCCGTGACGGATGATACCGCTGTGTTCTTGTGCAACTCCTGGTAGATATCCCGGCGAATCTACAAAGGTAACCAAAGGGATATTAAAGCAATCGCACATACGAACAAAACGCGCCATCTTATCTGATGCATCGATATCGATTACTCCAGCGACCTCACTCGGTTCTTGAGCAACAATCCCAACGCTATGTCCACCAATTCGAGCCAGCCCAATGATGACATTACGAGCCCAATTCGGGTGAAGTTCGATAAAAGTGTTTTTATCGATTACTCTTTCGACCACCTCATGCATCTGATAGGGCAGGGTAGGGTCCATTGGAATGATCGAGTTTAATTCCTCATCCATACGTAAAGGGTCGTCTTCAGGTGTTACGTAAGGAGGGTTTTCGATATTATTGGATGGAAAATATTCTAATAATTTGCGGGTAAGCAGCAGTGCTTCCTCTTCTGTATCGGCTGCAAGGTGAGCAGTACCGGTAATTTCCGTGTGTACTGTGGTACCACCCAGGCTTTGAGCATCGACGATCTCTCCAGTAACTGCCTTGATGACCTCTGGACCGGTTAAAAACATAAAAGAGTGATTTCTGACCATGATGATAAGGTCGGTTAAAGCAGGTGAATAGGCAGCACCACCTGCACAAGGTCCCAACATGACGCTAATCTGTGGGATAACGCCGGAATATTGAGCATTTCTGCGGAATATTTCTGCGTATCCACCTAGGCTTTTGACTCCTTCCTGAATTCGAGCGCCGCCTGAATCGATCAAACCAATAATAGGAACACCGTTGCGCATTGAAAGATCCATAACTCGGCAAATTTTACGCGATTGCATCTCGCCTAAAGTTCCGCCATAGACTGTAAAATCTTGCGCATAGGTATACACAGTTCTGCCATTTATCTGCCCATAGCCAGTGATAACGCCATCTCCGGCATATTTTTCATCGGAAGCACCCATTTCATCGCTTTGTGATGTAATGAATGGCTCTAATTCATGGAAAGTTCCCTCATCTAATAAAATATCTAATCGCTCACGCGCTGTCAGTTTGCCTTTTGCATGTTGGGTAGCGATTCGTTCTAAACCACCACCAAGCCGGTTTTTTTCTCTAAGGGCGCGTAATTCTAGAATTCTTGGATCTTCATTGTTCATAATAAAACCTCAATGATAAAGATTTAACCAATGAAATCCTATCGAAACATATCAAATTCTCTAAGTTTATTGTGAGAAAAAAATAAAGCGAGGGATGGACTGGAAAATCAGATGAGACGGTCAGTTTCTCAAAAACCACTCTTGAAATACTTAATTTCTTTCAAATGTTACTGCGTATAGGTAAACACGGATAAATCACCACCGTTTCCTTCAACAATGATCAATCCGTCACTTACATAGGTATAGCGGGGCAGTATCCCTTCGCTGTATGCTGAACGGACCGGCGTGGGTGGATCCATCTGATTCCAGTATACCCAATAGCCTGGTCCATTCCAATATCTGCCGTCGTTATACAGACTTAGACCAGCATTCGTATAGTGAGTACTGGGGCGGTAATCAGATACAGCAGATATCCGCCGAATCACTGCTGGATTCTTACTCGAGGTAACTGGATTATCATGAGTCAACCCTAAACTGTTATTTCTATCGATCAATGTCACACTTTCACTTGCTCCCCAATGAGCATGGAAGATCGTGTTGCCAGCCATAGTTAAAGGACATTGTTCATCGGTAATGAATGTGTATGAGTTCCCAAAATCTACAAAGCGAAGGTCGCCGGCTACCAAGCCAGGGATCGTCTGATCGTCGAGTACCATTTCTCCCATATGCGAATCCCATCGACCATCCGGTGGATTTCCCTGACTGCTTCGGAATATTTCATAAGCGACTTCACTTCCATCTTCGAATACTTTAATAATCGGTAGTGGTCCCGATTCCAATTCTGGTTCATCATCGACCAAAGCTTCAACACCCCCAAATCCCACCGCAGGAATAAACGCTTCACTCCCATCCTCTAGATTCAAAGCAAATAAATTTTTCAAGCCGGGATTTTGTTCCAAATATAATCGAGTATCGGCGTTGGTTCCAAGGTACATATTTCCATTGCCAGGACCACTCCACAAGCCATCCATTCCTAAGTTGAGCCTGACAAAGACAATGCCATGCTGATCTGCGACCACAGGCCAATAGTCATAAGTATAGGGAGAAACGGCTTGATGAATGGTTGGTTTACTGCGCCATATTCTTTCACCAGTCGTCCCATCGACTGCATGGATATATAAATCTTGGGTGCCAAAAATAACGGCATCCTTTTGGTAAGAATACGCCAATGCTGTCGTGGGGATAGAATTTGATGCATACGACCAAGAAATCGACATAGTAGTGGAATTAATTTTGTGCAATTTTCCATTATCGGAGACTACATAAACCCGATGTTCCACAAGCAGTATGCTTTTGTTTAAGGCACTTCCTACGGATACACTCTTGACGATTTCTCCTGTATCGCTGTTGATTTGATATACAATACCGTTAGTTCCACCGACGTACAGAAATCGTGTATTCGGATCATATGCCGGAGTGCCATTAACCACCGCGGCAGTAAAATGCCAAACGAGATGACCATCCGATTTTGCTAAGGCAAACAAGCCCTGTGCTCCTGCCGGAACATAAACATGAGAGCCGCCGGTTATCGTTCGCGCATCGCGGGGTGCATCATAAAAATGGGCTGAAGTACCCCCGCTGCTATCGGAAGCATTCCATGTCCATGCCAGATTCCAGGGTTTCGATGGAATCTCGGCTATATAACCGCTTCGTAACGGATCATGAGCATCCTGGCTCCACTCTGATTGAAATATTTCCATAGAAGAAGGAATGGTTATCGAATCCTCACCAGGTACTTCCGTTGGTGTTGGGCTTGGTACTTCGGTTGGTTCATTCACAGGAGTAGGAGAAGGGGTTAAAGTTGGTCCAGGAGTTTCTGTGGGTATGGAGGGTAATCCTGGGGTTGGATCAGGTGATGATGAATTAGAACCATTGTCATGGTTTACAATCATTGGTAGAGAAACGACATAAGAATATGTGAGTTCGATTTGGTCGTTCACATTCGAATAGTTAGAGGTCGCAGAAGAATTAATCTTTGGAGGAAGGATCATCCAAATTGAGATGATTAACAATAATTCGAAAATAATAATCCATTTTTTCTTCATACTCTCTCCGCTAAAACAAAAATCCCTGGGCTGAAGACCGCCCAGGGATTTAAACAATCCATCGAAACAATAAATATGGTTTAGGCGGTTCGGCAATCATGCGGGTAAAAAGTCCGTTTAGACCCGAAACTTTGCGCCCTTGTCTTTCGACAAGTTTGCCGTTTCTATACTTTTTTTGCTGTTATTATTATATCGGCATTATACGTTGTATTTCAATAGGAGTAGAATACTAAATAACCGTTAAATGAGTAAATTTAGATTACAAAAATGTTATTTATTTGCCTCATCGAAAATATCCCAATAACTTTTATCCAATTCTTCGTCTGATAAATGGGCATACCGTTGGGTTACCGCAATATTCTTGTGGCGTGCCAATTCTTGGGCTAGTTTTAAGTTACCTCCAGACCCTTGTAATACTGTGGTTACAAAGTAATGGCGAAACGAATGAGGGGTAATAGTTCCAATGGCTTCTTCACCTAAGGCTTCTAATATTCTTTGTTCGACAATATTGCGCCCAGTAGTTGTAGTGATGGGTTTGATTTTTTTTCCTGCGCCGCGATCATGGCGGGCAAAAAGGGGTAAGGAAGCCAGTGTACGTTTTGAAGCGCCATCCAATTTCGACCTGGCTGTTATATAATCTCTCAAGCAAGTAAGCGCTCTGTTCGAAAATCGAATGATGGCTTCCCGATTTCCTTTTCCAATAATAAGAGCTTTCCCCTCATTCCAATCTAGATCACCACGACGTAAGGCACAGGCTTCGTGAACACGCAAACCCGTATCTGCAAGGGTAATCAAAAAAGCCCGGTCGCGTAAATTTCTTAAATGTTCGTTTTCATCTTGCGCAGTGATAAATGCAAGATTATTAGCATATATTATCATTTTTTCAATATATTCTTTTGGAAATTGAGGCAATCTTTGGCTGGGACGCCTGGCACGTTGTTTGATCAGCAACCGAATTTTTGATAAATTGATGTTTGAGAGGTTTTCCGCCACCAGATATTCAAAATAGCCAGAAACCGCTGTTAAATATAATCTTTCGGTGGTTGCAGAGAATTTTTTTAGGTCTGCGATAAACCAAGCCATACAATCTTCTTGTAATTTATCCGGGTTTATTTGATCAGGGAGTAGGCTATGTTTGATTAATACATTCGAAAAATGATCCAAGGCTGTTTTATAAGTGCGAGCTGTATTTGCACTGCGTGCTAATTTGACCGTGTTAATATAATCATTGAGCGAATTCGATATTTTGATTTTATCTTTAGGGAGATTAGTCATAATTATTTCCTTTAACTTATGTTTGCGATAATAATACTTATCGAAAGCATAACTGGTGAAATATTATCATATATCTATTATGCTGTCAATAAGATGCCCTACCCTAACTACAATTTTTACAAATTGGAAATCATGAAACATTTAGTAATTAGATACAATTTAATGGTTTCTTAAATTCATATCGAAGTCGTTATTCTTTCAATATCATCTATTAATTACACCCCTACCTTGAGTGAATTTATAATTACTTTTTTCAACACTTTCAATATTTATATACTTGACAAATAGAACATTAATTCTATAATATTAATTATGGATTCCTACGATAAATTAAATCTTCTATCCCAACAAATGGAGGTCGAAATAGATTCTACGGATGAAGTTTCTTGCCTTAGCCCTATTGCTGAAGACCGTATCAATATTTCGCATGCTTTAATGCCAAATGGGAAAAAGCTTAGATTACTAAAAACACTTTTGTCCTCGGCTTGTGAGAACAATTGCTATTATTGTGCATTTCGCGCAGGCAGAGACTTCCATAGGATTACCATTAAACCGGAAGAATTAGCGCATACTTTCTTATCCCTTTATAATGCCGGCGTTGTCAATGGCATTTTTATCAGCTCAGGAATTATTAAAGGTGGTGTATTTACTCAAGATCATTTGATCGATGTCGCAGATATTCTTCGGACCAAGATGAATTTTCGAGGATACATCCATCTTAAAATTATGCCGGGGTCAGAATATGATCAAGTATTTAGAAGCATGCAATTAGCCAATCGTGTCTCGATAAACCTCGAAGCACCCAATAATCAAAGATTGGCAATGATCGCACCATGTAAAACTAATTTCGAGAGTTTATTATTACCCATTCGATGGGTTGACCAAATACGCCAATCTCAGGATCCGTATCAAGGATGGAATCATTGTTGGCCTTCCTCGAGTACACAATTTGTTGTGGGCGCCGCCGATGAAACTGATCTTGAACTCCTTTCGACCACCGAGTTTCTTTATCATCAATTACATTTGAAACGATCTTATTTTTCGAAATTCAAACCCATTCCCGATACCCCACTTTCCGATAAAATTGGCGAATCTGCCACAAGGGAATTACGTCTCTATCAAGCTTCGTATCTATTGCGTGATTATGGATTCAGCCTAGAGGATTTGCCTCTTGATAATAATGGGAACTTACCTCTGCAGACCGATCCGAAATTTAGCTGGGCTATGTATCATCTTAATACAAAACCAGTTGAAATAAATCAAGCTGATATAAAAGAATTACTTCAGATTCCTGGAATCGGTCCTAAAACTGCTCAATTGATTATTTCTAAAAGGCGTATCCATAAGTTTTTAGATATCGAACAATTAGTTGGGTTAGGAGTGAACCGCCAAAAAATTGCCCCTTTTATTCTTATAAACGGGAAAAAGCCTCCCGTTCAACAATCCTTTACTTTTTTTGATTCATGATATTCCAAGCGCCAACCCAGGGAGTGTTGTTCTTCGTTCTAATTGGGATTTTAACATTCGATAACTGTTCCGCCACTTTACCAGTCAATTGAGCTACCAATGCCCAGTCATCAGCTAATAAGGCATTTTTTAGCTCGTCACTGATGGCACCTGTCCAATTCCATTCCATACGGAATCTATCGGCTTTTATCCAATATCCCCTTTTTTCCCATGCTTCTACTGAGGGATCAATAGTATCGCTGATAGCTTTTAAAGAGAGGACGATGAATGCAACCAAGTCTTTGGTATTTTCGCTGAATTGTTTTTGTTTCATCAGCTCTCTGATAGCCATAACAGTAAATTTTGATAATTGAGTACGGGTTTTTC
>JBDKUB010000245.1:0-4304 GCA_039679915.1 Anaerolineaceae bacterium | reverse complement strand
AATCATGAATGTCATGTCGAGCCATGTCCTGAGCGTAGCGAAGGAGCAGCGAGACATCTTAATATGCTTATGAAAAGACCTCTCGCTTCGCTCGAGGTGACAGCCTTCTTTTAGGACAACCCCTACTGCGGTTTTGGCTGTGGGGAAGATAACGACTAAAGTCGTTACTACGGTTGGAGGTTGTGGAAAAATAGAGGCTGTATAAAAAATCATGAATGTCATGTCGAGCCATGTCCTGAGCGTAGCGAAGGAACAGCGAGACATCTTAATATGCTTATGAAAAGACCTCTCGCTTCGCTCGAGGTGACAGCCTTCTATTAGGACAACCCCTACTGCGGTTTTGGCTGTGGGAAGATAACGACTAAAGTCGTTACTACGTTTTGGCTGTGGGGAAGATAACGACTAAAGTCGTTATTACGATTTCTATATGGGGTTCAATCGAAGGTTAATCGTCCATGAGTAATCGATGCATTTGTGAAAACATCCATTTCACCCATGCTATAATCACATCAGGGTGAAAACAATTTCCCTGCAAGCACATAATTATAGGAGATTACCCGATGGATATCGAACATATTCAAAAAAGCGTGGATTGGCTTGATGAAGAACGCCGGAAAGATAAAAGCGTATTAGTTAAGTTAGAAGAAAGAATGACAGCGATGGAGGGTAATCTATCCACAACGATAAAGCAGATGAAGGATCTGGGCAGTGAATTAACTCGAATTTCAGCAGTAATCACTCGTATGAATCAATTCGATGAGGCGTTGTTGCAACTTCGCATCGAGACCAAGCAAAGTGTCGATGAGCTGGAGAAATCTTTCAAGAAGCGGGAAGAGGAAGTCGAGAAAGTCCGTCGAGTTGAATTGAGGTCCTTGGATAATAGTATTGCCGAGATACGAAAGGAAATTGCAGCCATCGCGGAATTAAGACGGGGCTTGCAATCCCGGGTAGAAGAAGAAATCAGATTATCCCACTTGATCGACGAAATTCGAGAAAAAATCGAGGTGACGCACAGAAACCAAGAAGAGATCATTCGTTCTTACCGCGTTCTCGAAGATACCCACCGCCAAGACGCCAAGCGTATCGTAGATGTTCAAGGAGAAATTGCTGTAATTCGCAAACGTGTTGACGATCAACGCGGCCAAATGGAAGTCACCTCGGCAAATTTCAGGAAAGCTGAAAGCCGCCTGAATGAGCTGATCATCATGGAAAACGAACGCCGTCAGATGATGGATAATTTCCTCGAAAATCAAGCGTTGATTCAGGTGGAGCGGGAAAAATTATGGAAAGAATGGCAAGTAAAATTCGACGCTATGAACAAGGAATCCGATGAAATTCAAGCCAGCTTACAAAGTCTGGAAGCAACTCATCGGGCAGTGAAAAGATCTCAGCAATCGTTGGATGAACTTTCCCAAAAACTAGATCGACGCATCAATGAGATGACTGAAATGCAGAAACTTTCCGAAGAACGATTTCGCCAAGAATGGGCAACATTCAAAGCGGATGATCAAAAGCGGTGGACGAATTACACTTTAATCCAAGAAGAACAGCGAAATGAAGCCACTCGTCACTACGAAAAGCTTGCTGAAAGATTGACCGCCCTGGATGATATGGTTCAAGAGAACAAGGATTTTTTACAGCAGTTGACCGAACAAACCGAAAGTGGATTGCATGCCTTACTGGCGACAGCTCACGATTGGGTTTCTTCTTTTGACGAAACCATTGGGAAGACTAAATAAGGCTATGATGAAGGGACATTAAGATGCACGTTATCGGAACGGCGGGTCATGTGGACCATGGCAAGTCCGCTTTGGTGGAAGCCATAACCGGCATTCACCCTGACCGCTTGAAGGAAGAGCGCGAACGAGAGATGACGATAGACCTGGGGTTTGCCTGGTTGACCCTGCCCGGAGGTGAGGAAATTGGTATTGTGGATGTGCCTGGTCACCGCGATTTCATCGAGAATATGCTGGCTGGGGTGGGGGGCATCGATGCGGTTATATTGGTTGTGGCGGCAGATGAAGGAGTAATGCCCCAGACGCGTGAACACTTGGCAATTCTCGATTTGCTGAAAGTACCATCCGGGCTTGTGGCATTGACGAAAATCGATTTGGTGAGCGATGTTGAATGGCTGGATTTAGTTGAAGAGGATGTGCGTAAAACACTGCTCGGAACGGCATTGGAAGACGCAAAAATATATCGCGTTTCGAGCAAAACCAAAGCTGGGATTCCCGAACTAATCGATGGCATCGAGCCATGTCTACGCAACAGTCGCAGGCATATCGATATTGGGAAGCCCCGCCTGCCGATCGACCGCGTGTTCACCATGCCCGGTTTTGGAACGGTGGTCACCGGCACCTTGAATAACGGCTCGTTTGCGGTGGGAGATGAAATCGAAATTTTGCCCTCTGGGATAAAAGGCAGAATCCGCGGTTTGCAGACCCATCGAAAAAAAGTCGATATGGCTTATCCCGGCAGCCGTACCGCTATCAACATGTCTGGCGTGAATATCCATGAAGTCTCACGCAGCCAGGTCGTGGTCAAACCTTCGACTTACCAACCATCACAATTGTTGGATGTATACTATGAGCATTTACCCGATGCCAGTCAGGCGTTAAAACACGATCAGCAGGTGAAATTATTCGTGGGTGCTAGTGAAACCTTGGCGCGAATCAGATTGTTAGGAAAAGAAAAGCTTTCGCAAGGGGAAGACCGATGGCTGCAACTGGAAACAAAACTCCCGGTTGTGGCGTCTCGAGGCGATCGATATATCCTGCGCCGTCCATCTCCCGGTGAAACGATTGGCGGTGGGTTTGTGGTCGATGCCAATCCTAAAACCAAATATAAGCGCTTCTCTGCGCATGTGTTCGAGAGGTTGAATGCCCTGGCTCAAGGCACACCGGAAAAAATCATCTTACAAACGGTGCTAGAAACGGGTGTGCTATCTATCCAGGAACTTATCGAATATTCCCGCCTGGCTAAACCGTTGATTTTGAACGCCTTGGCCCAGCTCATTGCGGACAAGATATTACTAAGAATAGAACAAAGAGAAACCACACCCGCAATCGATTTTTCGGATGATGAGCTAATCACTACGCCCGCTTATTGGGAACAATGGTGTAATCGGATTCTTGACGAGATTTCAGGTTATCATCAGCAATATCCTTTACGTCCCGGCATTCCTCGTGAAGAATTGAGAAGCCATATAAAATTACACCCGCGGTTTTTCAATCTTCTGGTGGCAGCCCTGCTAAATGATGGAAAAATCACCGAAACAGGAAAATACCTCAAGCTTCCCGATTTTTCGGTGCGATTCAGCGCGGAACAGCAAGCCATTATCGACAGCTTACTATCCAAAATAAGGAGTAATCCATACCTAACGCCCTCTGTCAAGGACTGCCAAAGCGAGATTGGGGAGGCATTGTATGAGGCATTGATTGTTCAGGAGGTGTTGATTCAAGTCTCACCGGAAGTGGTTTTTTTGAGGGAAAGTTATTTGAATTTGGTAGAGGAAGTAAAGCAGATGATTACCTCTCAAGGCAAAGTTACTGCTGCCGAGGTGCGCGACCATTTCAACACCAGCCGAAAATATGCCCTGGCATTGCTTGAATATATGGACGCCCAAGGCATTACCATTCGCAGCGGGGATGAACGCCGATTGAAAGTGTAAAGAGGTTATAATAATAGTATTGGATTCCCGAAGAATTCGATACTCATGGATGAGAAGATGAATACGACAGATGAATCTAATAATAATTTTTGGCAAAGACGAGTAGGCTATGTTATTTTTAGCGTCATTATGGCATTGATCATAACAATAACATTGATAAACATATTTTCTTTTCTATCATTAAAATCTGTACATAATAACAATATTGTATTTGCGCAAGATGAAACACCAGTAACTCCTACTTCCACAGATACTCCAACTGAAACAAGCACATCAACTCAAACCCAAACATCTACAAATTCACCAACAAATTCATCTACTAATACTAATACACCAACAAATACATCTACAAATACGCCATCAACTACACCTACTAAGACTCCGACACCTACAAGTACTATAGCCCCCGGTAGTGTCGACTTAGAAGTAAAAAAATCTTTATATCCGACAGATCCATTGGAGGGGGGATTAATTACATATACACTCATCGTAACGAATAATGGCCCTATCACTGCCACCAATGTTAAATTAACGGATACTTTACCCAGTGATATAACCTACTTACCCTCAAGCTCGATCATCCCCGCTGGTCAAACTTATAATCCTTCTACAGGGTTATGGAACATTGGCACTT
>JBDKUB010000081.1:0-5962 GCA_039679915.1 Anaerolineaceae bacterium | reverse complement strand
CGGCTGATGCTCGAGAGTTAGTGGGCAGAGAGATTACAGTCGCCGAACTCATCAAAGAAATCGAGAAGGACGCCCTTTTCTTCGATGAATCCGGCGGCGGGGTTACATTTTCCGGCGGGGAACCGCTCGCTCAACCTCAATTCCTGATCGAAGCGCTGAAGGCATGCCGGGAAATGGATATTCATACAGTTGTGGATACCTGCGGGTTCGCACATCGGGAGGTATTAGAGTCGGTAGTGCCGTTTACCCGCCTCTTTCTTTTTGATCTTAAAATGATTGACCCCGAACTGCACAGGAAATACACTGGGGTTTCCAATGACATCGTGCTGTCGAACCTCGCATGGCTTTCTGAGCAGGATACGGAGACGATCATCCGCATCCCGATTATTCCTGGCATTAATGATACGCCGGATAATATCGAAGCCACCGGAAAATTCCTGGCTGGGCTACCCAAAAAGCTGGAAGTGAACCTGCTTCCTTACCATGCCACAGCCCAACAAAAGTATTCGCGCTTCGGGTTGACTTACCGTTTGCCACATCTGAATCCTCCACCTGCCGAGCAGATGGAGGAATTGACCGGCAGACTGACTTTGTTTGGCCTTAGTGTATTTGCTGGAGGTTGAGAACCATATGAATGAAAGAATCGAAAGGCTAAGAAAAGAGAGTTTCGAGACTCCGGTCACTCTCAGTCATGAGAGGGCAGAAATCATTACCGATTTTTATCGAGAAAACCTCGGTAAATATTCTGTGCCTATGACCAGGGCTTTGGCATTCAAGGAACTTTGTACAAAGCAAAGCATTTATATCGGGAAAGATGAGCTGATTGTGGGGGAGCGCGGCCCATATCCCAAATCCGTATCGACCTACCCGGAATTGAACTGCCATTCCCTGGAGGATTTAGAGATCCTGGATAGCCGGAATAAAAATCCCTACCGGGTATCGGAAAAATGCCGAGAAGTCTACAAGGAAAAAGTCATCCCCTTTTGGCGCGGGCGCACGATGCGAGACAGGATATTTGCGGACATTGGTGAGACGTGGCAGGCGACCTACGCCGCGGGTTACTTTACAGAATTCATGGAGCAGCGTGCCCCCGGGCATACCACACTCGATGGTAAGTTTTACTCGGAGGGGATGGAGGATTTCAAGAGAGAGATTTCCGATTCCCTGGCTTCCCTTGATTTTAAAAATGACCCTGAGGCAACAAAAAAGAGCGAGCAGCTCAAAGCCATGAGCATTGCCTGTGATGCCATTATGATCTTTGCCGAGCGTCATGCCGAGCTGGCTTCTCAAATGGCGAAAACCGAAAGCGATGCGGTTCGCAAAAAAGAGCTCGAACGCATCGCAACTAACTGCATGAATGTTCCCCGCCATGCCCCGCGGGATTTCTGGGAAGCCCTGCAGATGTATTGGTTCATGCATCTTGGGACGATCATCGAACTCAACGGCTGGGACGCTATGAATCCAGGTCACCTGGACCGCTATTTTTATCCTTTCTATGCCCGCGAACTTGAAAATGGCACTATCACCCGCCCATGGGCAAAGGAATTGCTCAGTGCATTTTGGATCAAATTCAACAACCACCCGGCGCCCCCCAAAGTCGGCGTTACTGCAGCCGAGAGCGGCACCTATAATGATTTCACTAACATAAACCTGGGTGGATTACTTCCCGATGGCTCGGATGGAGTCAACGAGATATCCTATATGATGCTGGAGGTCATGGACGAAATCCACCTGCTGCAACCTCAAGCTAATATCCAACTCAGCCGCAAAACACCCGACAGGTTTCTTAAAGCTGCCATGCAGGTCGTCCGTAAAGGGTACGGATACCCATCGATATTCAATGCCGATACGGTTATCGAGCAAATGATCCGAGCCGGCAAGAGTGTGGTGGATGCTCGGGAGGGAGGCACAAGCGGCTGTGTCGAAACCGGTGCGTTTGGCAAGGAAGCGTATATTCTGACCGGTTATCTCAACACGCCGAAGATCCTCGAACTGGCTTTGAACAATGGCATAGACCCGATATCGGGTAATAAGATAGGTATCGAAACCGGCGACCCCGCAACGTTCAAGACTTTCGATGATTTATATGCAGCATTTGAAAAGCAGCTCCACCATATTGTGGAGATCAAGATCAAAGGCAATCAATTCATTGAACGCATGTATGCAGAAAATGCACCGGCCGTCTTCCTCTCGGTGCTTGTCGACGACTGCATTAAAAAGGGGAAAGACTACAACGATGGCGGTCCCCGCTACAACACGAACTATATCCAATGTGTAGGCATCGGGACCATCACAGACAGCCTCAGCGCGCTAAAGAAGCATGTGTTCGAAGAGAAGCATTTCCAAATGGATGAGGTATTAAAAGCGCTTGGTGGAAATTTCGAGGGCAGCGAAGCCATGCGCCTGACATTTTCTAATAAAACACCCCGATGGGGCAACGACGATGACTACGCCGATTCGCTGATGAAGCTGGTTTTCAACTCTCTCTATAATGAAATCGACGGCAGACCCAATACGAAGGGCGGATGTTATCATATCGACATGCTTCCGACCACCTGCCATATCTATTTTGGGTCGATCACAGGAGCTACGCCGGATGGTAGGGTTGCGGGAGCACCTTTGTCAGAGGGTATCTCTCCGGTACAGGGAGCAGACCGCAACGGTCCTACCGCGGTTATCAAGTCGTGCGGTAAGATGGACCATATTCGTACCTGCGGCACTTTGTTGAACATGAAATTCATGCCCAAATTATTGGATGGCGAGGATGGGATCGAAAAGATAGCAAAACTGATTCGAACATATTTTCGCTTCGATGCTCATCATATTCAATTCAACGTGGTGGATGGTAAAACACTGCGGGATGCTCAAGCACATCCCGAAAACTACCGCGACTTGATCGTGCGCGTTGCCGGTTATAGTGATTATTTCTGTGACATTGGGAAGAGCCTGCAGGACGAGATCATTTCCCGGACCGAACAAATGTCATTTTAATCACTTCGGTTATAGACTACTCTTTTACCCGGTATCCATGATCCTCGGGCGGTACTGCAGCGCCTCCGCCAGGTGGGGAGTTTGGATATGCTCACTGCCAGCTAGGTCGGCAATGGTGCGCGCCAGTTTGAGTACGCGATGGTAAGCGCGCGCGGAAAGCTGTAACTGCCCCATTGCCATGCGCATCAATGAGCGGCCGGCTTCGTCCAGCTCACAGAACTGGCGTACTTCGGCTGGACGCATATCGGCATTACAGGTTATTTCAGGGTAGGTGGGCGAACCGCTTTGAGTGGATTTGACATTGGATTGTTTAATTTGCAAGAACCGCTGGCGCTGGCGTTCGCGAGCAGCTTCTACCCTGGCTTGAATGGTCGCCGAAGGTTCACCCAAGCGATTGTCACTTAGTTTTTCGTATTCGACGCGGGGTACTTCCACATGGATATCGATGCGGTCGAGCAGCGGACCGGAGATGCGCTTTTGGTATTTGGTCACCATGGAGGGTGAGCAGGTGCAGGATTTGAGTGAATCGCCATAATATCCGCAAGGGCAGGGGTTCATGGCAGCTATCAGTTGGAAATTGGCGGGGAAGGTAAGCGAACCCTGGGCACGGCTGATGGTGACCACTTTATCTTCGATTGGTTGGCGCATCACTTCCAGTACACGCGACCCGAATTCGGGCAGTTCATCCAAAAAAAGCACGCCATAATGCGCCAGGGAGATTTCGCCCGGGTGTGGCCAATTTCCACCACCCACTAGCCCGGCATGAGAAATCGTGTGGTGCGGAGCGCGAAATGGCCGGCTTTGAATCATCGGCACTTCCGGAGGAAGTTGGTCGGCGACAGAATAGATGCGGGTGACATCCAGGGCTTCCTCGATGCTCATGTGCGGCAGGATGCCCACCATGGCGCGTGCCAAAAGAGTCTTGCCTGCTCCAGGCGGACCAACCATTAGAACATTGTGCGAACCGGCTGCAGCAACTTCTAAAGCCCGCTTGACATGCTCTTGCCCTTTTATTTCGCGAAAGTCGGTAGACGGGACGACCGGCAGATTTTCGGGTGTGATGGGCGAGCGGGGCAGGATTATTTGTTCACCGCAGAGATGGGCAAACAAATCTGCCAAAGACGCTACTGGGATGACTTCGATATCGGGGATAAGGGCGGCTTCGGCTGAATCGACCTCGGGGACGAAAATGCGCTTGAAGCCCTGCTGACGGGCAACGGCTGCCATGGGCAGTATGCCGCGTGAATGGCGCACGCTGCCATCTAGCGACAATTCCCCCACGATCAAGGCATCCTGAACTGCTTCGATGGGCAACTGTTCTTCGCTAATCAACACCCCCACCGCGATGGGTAAATCGTAAGCCGGACCTTCTTTCCGCACGGTAGCAGGCGCCAGGTTCACCACCAGGCGACGACGCGGGTAGGGCAACCCGGCATTTTTTATGGCCGCTTGAACACGCTGGCGGCTTTCCTGCACGGCGGCATCTGGTAAGCCGACAATGTCCATGCCCGGGAAACCCTGAGCAACATCCACTTCGACCTCCACGATAACCCCGTCCAGCCCAATGACTGCGCAAGAGTAAACACGGGCAAGCACAGGCTAAGTTTAGAATGAATTGGGGAAAAAGTCAATTGTTAGGGGGTATATGATTTGAAATATGCGCTGAATTTTCTTTATCTGAAGGAGTGAGATGACTATAGGCGGAATGGTTTCTCTTCATCCAGACCACCAGATTGACTACATCGGATGGATCGCTTGCGCAAAATTAAAAGAAAAGGAAGATTTGCGTCTGATGCAAATACTCGATGAGAGGAAAAATGGTAAGCCTTATACGAAAAATAGAATGGCGAAGGAGATAAAAATCTTAATGTCTGAAATAGTCTACTCTATTCCTTCACTGCTCCCATGGTATATCCAGATATCAAGTATTTGTTGATCATTGAGAACATCAAGATTTGCGGTACGGTTACGATAATTGCAGCCGCAGCCATTACTGGCCAATTGAAGGCACCATAGCCTTTAAAACTTGACATAGCCACAGCCACTGTTTGCGCTTTGGAATATGCGAGCGATAAAGGAAACATGAGTGAGGTCCAGACGGTGATGAATGTTAGGATAGATACGGTTACCACCCCAGGTAGGATAAGCGGGAAAATGATGCGCAATAATACCTGGATTTCTGAACATCCATCGATGCGCGCCGCATTTTCCAGTTCCTCGGATATCCCTACGATAAAACTTCGAAGAAGCCAAACGCTGTAAGGCAGAGTAAGGATCTGAAAAGCTAAAATCATCCCAATGTGGGTATCGAATAAGCCGGTTTTTCGATAGATGACGAATAATGGCAATAAGAAAACCATCTCAGGCAGAATGCGTAAGATCAAGATACTGTTGCTGAATATATTCTGCCCAAACACTGGGTAGCGTGTAATCGAATAAGCCATTGGTAAACCCGCGGCAATCGAAAGCAAGACCGTACCAAATCCGATAAGGGTGGTGTTCAAAAAAGCCGAACTGAAGCCAGCTTTATTCCATGCCTCGATGTAATTCTGCCATTGTGGTTGACTTGGTAATACCCAGATATCGCTCGCATTCACCGGGGTTTTCAAGGATGTGACAACCATCCAGATAACTGGCGATAGGAAGAAGAGAGAAATTATGCTCAAGATTAAATATCTTAGCAGTGATTGTATTTTTCTATTGTTAATCCTAGGCACGGTTACACCTTTTCCTTAAACGATCGATTAATCAATGCCACAAAGAGACTAACGATCACTGCGAATGTCAAAGCTAATGAAATTGAATAGCCAATATCCAGGTATTTACCCATTCCCTGAGTGTAGATATAGACTTGTGTTACTTCGGATGCTCGTACTGGGCCTCCGCCGGTTATCGCCCAGGATAAAGCGAAGACACGTAATAAATCAATCACCCGGAAAGTTATTGCTGTCTTTACATAGGGAATCAATTG
>JBDKUB010000573.1:0-8773 GCA_039679915.1 Anaerolineaceae bacterium | reverse complement strand
GGTTAAAAACTTACCCACAGCCTCTATCGTTCAAGTCGATTTACCTATCCAATCCTGGCGGGAGATTTCAGAAAACACACAGGGAGAGCTTATTTATATTTGGAAGCCCCGTGAATTACCCTAAGTCCAATGATTATCGATAGGGGATTATATTTGGGGATTGGTTCTTTAAAGGCTCGGGGAGAACATTTACCCATTCATTGGGTTGAAAATTTTGAACAAGTTGACTGTTTCCCATTGTAAGGGTATAATCAATGCAATTGAATATGAAAGACCTTCGGGGCAGGGTGAGGTGCAAAGATTGCACCAATTCCCGATCGGCGGTAAAGCCCGCGAGCAATCAGTAAAAAGTACTGAAAGCAGAATCGGAGAATTTCCGATGCCGACGGTATAGTCCGGATAGAAGAGGGATGGGTTTATCCTGTGTCAATTGATTTTTGATTCGAAAAAGTTTTGATATATGGAATAACCCAATCAAGACCTGAGATAGGAAACGCCCCGAAAACCAAACGGTTTTCGGGATTTTAGTTAAAATCACCTATCCAATCGTTTTTTGTATGCCCCGAAAATCTATTCGGGGCAGATTTTTTTAATATGGTTGAGTATTACTTATGAATCGAAATGATGCCAAATATTTGTCTCATTATCGAAAGGTGAATTCCTACTGGCCGGCAATATTCCTGGCCATCGTTACTCTCACCGGCGCCGCATTCCTATGGTGGCTGATCAGCCAATTGGGGAATTTTCCATCATTTATTTTGCCAACTCCGCTGGATGTCTGGAATCGATTTGTTATGTCGATAGACGATGGCAGTTTATTGCGCCACACCCTGGTAACGCTTCAGGAAATATTATTGGGATTAGCCCTGGGAGTAAGCGTGGCAACTGTTCTCGGATATTTTCTGGCAAAATCACGCACTTTCGAAAAACTCATCTCACCTTATATCGTAGCCAGTCAATCGGTGCCTATTGTGGCGATTGCGCCTATCTTGATAATCTGGTTCGGACCTGGGATTTTTTCTAAAATATTAATTTGTTCCTTAATCGTTTTGTTCCCGGTCCTGGTCAATACGGTTGTAGGGCTGCGTTCCATTCCCGAAGAGCTGCGCGATCTAATGCGCTCGTTGAAATCGACCCGCTGGCAAACAATCAGCAAATTAGAAATTCCCGGGGCTCTGCCGGTATTTCTAGGCGGATTGCGAATTGGTGCGACTTTATCGGTTATTGGTGCTGTTGTGGGTGAATTCGTCGGCTCTGATAAAGGTTTGGGATTTTTGATTAATTTGGGCCGGGGTCAATATGATACAGCCTTGGTATTCGTTTCGGTTTTCACGCTGATCATTATGGCAATGGCATTATATGGCATTGTCGTGTTATTAGAAAAGCGTTTACTTTCGTGGCAACAATGCACAAATCAAACCATTCCAGAAAATAAATAGAAAGGCACTCAAAACAATGTACAAAAAGATTATCTTTATCCTGGCAATCATCTCTCTCTTACTGTGCGTTTCTTGTTCGGCTAATCCTACACCTACCGAAGCGCAACCTACTCCAACAGCACCTATGGTCCATATTCGTTTACCGATGGGTTATGTCCCCAATGTGCAATTTGCACCGTTTTAGGTGGGAATTGAGAAGGGATATTTTCGAGACGCAGGCATCGATCTTGAATTCGATTACAGCTATGAAACCGATGGCGTTGCCCTGGTTGGCGCCGGAAATTTGCAATTTACCATCGCTTCGGGAGAACAAGTGCTGCTTGCTCGTTCGCAAGGACTACCGGTGACTTATGTGCTAAATTGGTGGAAAGAATATCCTGTAGCTGTGATATCCAAAAAAGGGGCTGGTATTCTTCAGCCGGCGGATTTAAAAGGCAGGAAGATCGGTCTTCCCGGTCCATTTGGCGCCAATTATATTGGGCTGCGTGCCTTAATGGGCGTGGCAGGATTGAAAGAAAGCGATATCACCATGGATTCGATCGGTTATAACCAGGTGGAGGCATTGGCAACCGATCAGGATGAGGCTGTGGTGATTTATATAAATAACGAACCTATCCAATTGGAGGCGAGAGGTTATGAATTGGATATGATTCGAGTTATGGACTATATGCAATTGATTTCGAACGGATTATTGACTAACGAGACCACAATTTCTGAAAATCCGGAATTGGTGAGAAAAATGGTAAATGCCATGTTAAGAGGCATATCCGATGTAATCAATGACCCAAACGGTGCATATGAAATATGTAAAAAATATATCGAGGGATTGACACAACAAGATGAAAAAATCCAATATAAAATCTTGACATCTTCCATCAGCCTTTGGAAAACCGAAAAGCTGGGAGTATCCGATGCCCAAGCCTGGGAAAATATGCAGAAGGTTCTGCTCGATATTGGGATGATTCCCAATGAAATCGATTTATCCAAGGCTTATACCAATGAATTCATCCCATAAAAAGGCAAGAATAATTTGAGCAAGGTTTTAGAAGAGCCTGTTTTACAGATTCAAGATTTATCTGCTGTTTTCCCTAACGGGAATGGTGGATTGCAGGCGTTAGCGCATATCTCATTTTCCGTGTTTTCCCAGGAATTTTTATGTGTATTGGGACCTTCTGGCAGTGGAAAAAGCACTTTACTGCGCATCCTATCTGGGCTGCTTTCACCTACAGAGGGTAAAGTGATTTACCAGAGCAAAGAATTAGATGGCCCCCGCCGTGATATTGGCTTTGTGTTTCAAAAGGCGAACTTAATGCCCTGGAGAACCGTATTGCAGAATATTTTGCTACCTCTGGAATTGGATAATATGTCGGCGGCTGAAGCCAATCATCATGCCCAGGAAATGGTGAAATTGGTGGGTTTGTGTGGATTTGAAGATACTCTACCCCGTGATTTATCCGGCGGAATGGCACAAAGGGTTGCCATCGGCAGAGCCCTGGTGCATGATCCGCATTTGCTTTTATTGGATGAGCCCTTCGGTGCCTTAGATGCGCTTACCCGGGAAAGGATGGGGGCAGAATTATTGCGTATATGGCAAGCACGACGAAAAACGGTAGTGATGGTAACCCATTCGATTTCCGAAGCGTTATTGCTGGCAGACCGCGTCATAGTGCTGACACCCCGTCCCGGTCGGATTCGACTGGATCTACCCATCGATCTGCCGCGTCCGCGGGATGAGGAAATCTGTTACACGGCAAAATTCACCGAGCTAACCCGTGTATTGCGCCGCGCTATTGGCTAATATGAGTGTGTCGAAATAATATTCTTTCAGAGATAGAAGTAGAATATGTGGCAGCATGGCTAACTCGCAATTCATATATTTCTACTTCATTCTTCATAGAGGGTATGTTTCGACAGCATCTTAATATTTGCCTTCCGTTCCTCAACTAGACATGGTAAGATAAATTTCACTTTTTTCCTGGCATGAAAATAAAAGGCATTGGGACAGCTTCCCAATGACACTAAAAGCTGAATAAAAATAAATCGAAAATTTCAAGACATCCTAATCTTTTTCATTATGAAGCGTTCCATAGTTTCTAAAATATTGTTAATAGGGTTAATATTAATCGCTAGCACCATTCCAAATATCGGTTTTGCTCAAGATTCAATCCGGTTCAATAGTTTAGAAGTAGACATTTTACCGGAGTATGACCGACCTGGTGTGTTGATCATTTATCGAATTACCTTATCCCCCGATGTCAATTTGCCGGTCGATCTTTCATTGACAATTCCTTCCGGAGCCGGCAATCCTAATGCGGTAGCAGTTAAGGAGACTGGTGGGGGATTGTTCGATGTTGCATACACGCGTGAAGTAAACGGCGCCTGGAGCAAGATATCCTTCACCGCTACGATGCCGGAAATCCAGGTAGAGTACTATAACCCGGAATTAATAAAAGAAAATAAACATCGGCATTTCGAATTTTCCTGGCAGGGCGATTATTCGGTAGATTCTCTGTCGATTCAAGTACAGCAGCCTGCGGGTGCCAGCAATATGGTTATTACTCCCTCCTTAGGAAAAGGGGTCGAAAGCGCGGATGGTTTAATATATTACACTTCTCAAGTGGGCGAATTATCTTATGGACAGAAATTCACCCTTACTATGGATTATGATAAAGAGTCAGATCAATTAAGTGCGGAATTTTTGGAGATTAAACCAAGCGCTCCCATAACGGCAGTCACAACCCCACAACGCGGTTTCATGTCGATATTACCATGGATATTGGCACTCTTAGGTGTCATATTGATTTTTGGGGGCACATTCTGGTATTGGCAATCTGGAAAGGGCAGGCTTGGTTCGAAAAATACCACAAATCATAAAAAGAGACGGCGGATTGCTGCCTCGAATTCGATACCAAGAGAAGAGGGTAATATATATTGTCAAAATTGTGGAAAACGTGCCTTGCCCAATGACCGATATTGCCGGGTATGCGGGACAAAATTGCGCATCGAATAAAAGTCCATGTAGGTGATAGTTTCACCAATCCGTAAATGGGTGAGAAATTATCGATCAGTCCCAAGGCGATTGCACGCCATATCGATATGAAAAAGATCGATTTACGTCCCAGTACCGAATTAGGAGGGTGATGAAAAAGATTAAGCCATAATGTGCAACGCACCTCAAAGATGCGTCGCACATGAATAATTAGCTTCACCCTTACCCAACCTCTCCCATAAATCAAGGACAGATTTTTGGGGTATGAGTTTAAATATTGCTTTTTTCAACACTTTCAATTGGTGAAATTGACCATTCGAACGGGTATAATAGAATCACGTTAATATTGGAGTTATTAGATAATTCTAGTGTGAAAATAAAAAATATATCAGATAGCCAGCAATGCAATAAAAACATGTCTGGCTACAAAAGATGTGAGCATGGAAGAAAACATTTCACAGCCGATTCAGAACGGAATAGCCAATAAATTAAAATTCTACATTGCAGGATTATTAATTGTTGCGGCAATTATTTTTTTGATTATTTCTTCGACGAAAAGCAGCGCCCAATATTTTCTTACCGTCGATGAATTGGCTGCAAAGGGATCGAGTATGGTCAATAGAGATATTCGAATTTCGGGAGCTGTTATTGGGGATAGCATCCAATATGACTCAAAGACACTAATCCTGAGTTTCGATATTGCGCATGTTCCGGGAGATAACAAAGTTATAGAAGCTCAGGGTGGATTAGCCGCGGTATTACATGCTGCTGTTTCCGATCCAAACCGGAGAACTTTGCATGTCGTGTATCAGGGAGTAAAACCCGATTTATTACGTCATGAGGCTCAAGCTATTATGACGGGTCATTTAGGTGAGGATGGAATTTTTTACGCAGACGAAATCCTGTTGAAGTGCCCAACCAAGTACGAAGAAGAACTTCCACAACAGGTGGGTAATCAGTAATTTAGAGGACTTATTTTATGCTGGCAAATTTAGGTTATGGTGTTCTGGTCATCACATTATTGATATCGCTGTATGGCATTGCTGCAGCAATTCAGGGTGCAAGAAGGAAAAATACCTCCTGGTTAGATAGCGCGCGCAATGCAATGCTGCTGACCGGGCCTTTGGTAACTTTAGCTGTAATTTGTTTGGTAGTTTTATTGGTGAATGGGAATTACGAAGTGGAATATGTCGCCTCTTACACCAGTAATAGTATGCCGCTTTATCTGAAGATTACCGCGCTGTGGGGTGGTCAGGCTGGATCTCTTGTTTTTTGGACCTGGCTGTTGTCGATTTTTGCGTCTGCTGTAACATTACGGGATTGGCAGCGCGATCGGGAATTTTTGCCCTGGGTCATCGTTGTGGTATTGGTCACACTGATTTTCTTTCTTGGCTTGATTATCTTTATAGAGAATCCATTTGCCCGCTTGTGGGAAATTCCCGGCGGTATGATCGTAAAATCCATGTTTCCGCCATCCATAGCTGTTTTGTATACGCAGACCGATGGGAATGGGCTTAATCCATTATTACGCCACCCGGGAATGGTATTGCACCCTCCTATGTTGTACCTGGGATTTGTGTCGTTTGTCATTCCATTCGCCTTTGCTATCGCAGCCCTAATTACAGGTCGTACAGATGACCGGTGGATACGTATTACCCGACGCTGGGCTATCATCGCTTGGTTATTCTTATCCCTGGGTATAGTCCTTGGCAGCCGCTGGGCATATGATGTAATGGGGTGGGGAGGATATTGGGCATGGGATCCGGTGGAAATATCTGCCCTAATGCCCTGGTTATCAGGCACGGCTTTCCTGCATTCAGCCATAATTCAAGAGAAACGGGGCATGTTGAAACAATGGAACATGGTTCTTGTCATTCTTACCTATGACCTGGTGATTTTTGGCACATTTCTAACCCGTTCCGGCATGCTTTCTTCGGTTCATGCCTTTGCCCAAAGCGCAATCGGACCTTTATTTTTTGCTTTTATTGCTTTTACTTTCATCGCCTCGATAACACTTTTATTACACCGCTGGGATGAATTAAAAACAGAAGAAAGAATGACATCGCTTTTTTCTAAAGAAGCCTTATTCTTAGTCAATAATTTATTATTTATGGGCATCCTAGTGATTTGTTTTTGGGGAGTTATTTTCCCCTTGCTCTCCGAATTATTTACCGGGCAAAAAGTGATGGTGGGTCCACCTTATTATGAAAAAGCAACGGCGCCTTTATTTGCTGCCTTATTGCTGCTTATGGGCATTGCTCCTCTCGCAGCGTGGGGCCATTCGAATTATAAGGCGCTGGGCAAATCGATCAGACTGCCGGCTATATTCGTTCTGCTGATTTTAATCTATGCCGTCATCCGCGGGGTAAAAAACCCCTGGGCGTTGTTGGGATTTGGGTTGTGCGCTTTTGTGATGGCAGTTATCGTATATGAATTCTGGCGTGGGATACGAGCCCGCCAGAAGATAAAAGGAGAAAGTTTCTTTAAGGCTTTATGGCAGCTTACCACTCGGAATCGACGACGATATGGAGGTTATATAATCCATTTGGGTGTAGTTTTAATGGCACTGGGTATCATCGGCATAGAAATGTTCCAGAGTGAGACTCAAGGTACGATTGCTCAAGGGGAACAATTGAACTTAAGAGGATATACCCTGCGGTATGATGGATTATCTATTTTCGATACAACGGATGGCAGGAATATATCCCGCGCTGTGGTGAGTGTTTATAAAGATGGAAAATTCCTTCAGGAGCTGTATCCGCGCCGTGATTATTACTATGAGAACCAGCAGCAGGTGACCATTCCCGGAGTGCGAAGCACTTGGGAGGATGATCTCTATGTCATTCTGATCGATTGGGAACCGGTTTCTGCCGAAGGAGCAACGTTTAAAATATTTCACAATCCTTTAATCAATTGGTTATGGGTTGGAAGCATTGTTTTCATCTTGGGTGCTTTGATAGCTGCCTGGCCAGAGCGAGATCAATCCACTGTAAGAAACCGGGTTGCAAAACAGAATTACTCTGCGAGTGAGGTTTAATGCGAGGAATTTTCGGTAATTCAGCAGACCTCCAGGTTGGGATGAGTAAATGACCTCTTTACTACGATCTTTAGGAATTACGATCATCTTAGTTTCGATTTTTGTGGTGAATACCAAGGCTCAAACGCCGCCTCCAACGCCCAATGATGATCAGATCAATGCAGTTGCCCGGGAACTTTACTGCCCCGTTTGTGAAAATATCCCATTGGATGTATGCGGAACGCAAGCATGTGAACAATGGCGTGGGCTAATTCGGGAAAAATTGATGCAGGGATGGAGTAAAGAGCAAATCAAACAATACTTCGTGGATCAATATGGCGATCGGGTATTGGCTACTCCACCGGCAAAAGGTTTTAATTGGTTGATTTATATCATCCCGCCCCTGGTAATTTTATTGGGGACGTATTTTTTGTATCGTGCATTCGTCACCTGGAAGAAAATAGAAAAACCAGCCGAGAATGATGCGCGGTCATATCCTAATCAAGATGAATACGTATCTCGCTTGGAAGAGGAATTAAAAAACCGCTAATTTGTGTGGTCATGACAGTAAAAAGATCATTGGCATGGAGAGGAATTTATGGTAACCCCATCGACTGAAAAGCCGGAACAAAAGAAATCCAAGCCGAATCGCTCTTTTTGGTGGCGGATTCTTGTTTGGTTGATGCTGGTTGCATTTCTGATCATTCTAGGGTTAGGATTATTTCGCACGCAACAAGGTGTCATGGCTATTGGTGATGAACTACCCGATGTTACTTTAACCACTTTCGATGGGCAGGAAATTCGCTTTAATGATTTAGAGGGAAAAATTGTCGTCGTTAATTTTTGGGCTTCTTGGTGCAAACCTTGCGAACAAGAAGCTGCTGAATTGGAAGCGGCTTGGCAGTATTATGAGCCTTCGGGTAACGTGGTTTTCTTAGGTGTAGCTTATGCTGATACCGAATCGGAAGCCCGGGCTTACTTGGAGAAGTTCAATATCTCTTATCCGAATGGATTGGATTTAGGCACACGAATCTCGAATGCTTTTCGAATCGGCGGTGTACCCGAAACATTTGTATTCGATCGCAATCATGTTTTACAATTTGTTCAAATTGGTCCATTTCAATCGCTCTCGCAAATAAAATCGGTCATCGATACATACCTGAAACCTTGATATGGATTAATATTTTTAGATCGTGAATTATTTTCTATGGACCTTGGTTCTCTCTTACTCATTTTAGGTATTTTCATCCTGGTGATTTTGTTCATCAGTCTGCCGTTCGTTAAACGCAGAACAGTGCCGGTAAGAAGTGAAAATTCTGATATGTCGTC
>JBDKUB010000300.1:0-4613 GCA_039679915.1 Anaerolineaceae bacterium | reverse complement strand
GGACATTAACCATTTCCCACAATGTTGAATACCATTTATTAGATTGAAATTCATGTTTATCGATTTTAGAGTTTTCTTTTATCAAGTTTGGGATTGATTGATAATTAAATTTTCCTTTTTGAAAAATAATGATAGATTCGAGTATATTATCCGGATAAAAATACATTGGATATGGATTTTGTAAAATAACTCCACTCCGCCTTGAAATTCGTAAATATCCATCTGGTTTTTTCCAAATTATTCGATCTCTATACCGGAATCCTGCATCAAGAAAAATTCTTGTAGCATCGGCGACAATGGGGTATTTTTCCCCATTTACAAGCATATCATCAATATTCAATACTGCAACGCGCCCGTCTTGTAAAACCCGATAAGTTTCTTTAGCTACAGCTTTTAATACATCAAGATAATCGTCATATGTTTTATATAAATTTTCATAATCAAAGGGGGCATTAAAGTATGGAGGAGACGTAATCATAAGATGAATACTTTCATCTTCAATACCTTCCATACTCATACTATTACCAAATATTATCTTATGATGAGTGGGCAATTCTTTCTCCAAATGCGAAATTATTTTCATCAAATTATAATTTATATTCTTACCTTACAGAAAAATATATGCTGACTTTTTCCTTACCTCTTTTAAGAAACTCACCTGTTTTGTCGAGATGGAAAAGCGTTTGTGCTAAGTAAATACTCACGAAAACAGGGAAGAAAATTATATTAGTTTAGATGGAGAATTATCAATCTGATATATATTATCATATTGATAAGAATTGTGATGAAAGCAAGGCGGTGAATGAGAATATATAATTCATTACTTAATTTATCGGTGATTGTATTACAAGAAAGAAGCCATTAAAGTGGTGCTTGATTTTAAAGATTTTTAGTGCAGAAAATTCATCATCGGTCAATAATTGTTGCATCTTATTTACATGGTCTTTTTCGTCTATTTCTAACTTATAGGGGATAACAAAATTCAATGAGTTATCAAGAATTTCAGGATATTTTTTAGAATTTAATATATTCCCTTCTGCTTTCACCTCAGTCATGACTCTAAAACGAAGTTTTACAGAAGCCTTTTCGATATCCCGTGTTCGACTAAAAATTTCTTGTTCGGTGAATAATGAACTTATAGTTCGTTTTAAATCATCAGGTATTGTAATATTTGCTTTATTGGTTCTCTCTTCAATTACTTGTAGAAAAGATTGGATTATTAAATCCTATTTTTGAATCGTTTCAAAAAAACTTCCGTGGGTAAGACAGACTTTTATGTTATTTTTGTTTTTTCCACGAATAAGGTAATAGACACTTCGAATTGGTAAAGAATTGATATCATCACCTGCATGTTCCATTTGCGCACGAATATTACTGTTTTTAGAAGATATCAGAGTAGTAATATCTTTGGTTCCGGCAGGAATAGTTGAGTTGAAGGATGATACCGAGTAGGATCGGTTGTCCTTCAGTTCGATTAATTCGCCTCCTTCAAATGTTTGGCCGTTTCTACTTAATTTTATTGCCATATCAGGAAAAATTCCTTTATTTCGACATGAAAGCATTTGTTCATCGAAGGGAAATTCTTCCAATGACTTAACCTGGTTGAAATAAGAGCGATATCGAAATAGATGGACCCAAAAATGAAAAATTGAATACATGATTAACCTAAAAAGGATAATTGCATTTGATTATTTTGATTTATTTTTTCGGTCTCTTGAATATCCCAAATATCGGCTAGCTCCTCAGTATATATATAATCTTGGTAATATTTCTGAATATTATCCGCTGGCCTAATCTTGATTAGTCTATTATTAATTATTTCGACATTTTTAGGATCAATTTCAATGCCGATGGAATTTCTATTTAATTGGTAGCTGACGACTAACGTAGTGCCAGTACCAGCAAAGGGATCAAATATATAATCACCAGGTATAGAGGATGACAGAATAATTCTCAATAATAAGGCTATAGGAGCTTGTTGCTTATGAAATCTATCTCCATTATTTTTACGTATCGCCTCATCTCCGGCATAATATCCTGAGGTTAATTCGCGAATATCATCCCATATATCTGTGACGAATATTCCATTATCCCGTGCATATTTATAATTAGCCGGTAAGGGAGGGGAGATTCTCAATTTGTTGAATACTCTGGGTTTTATTCCATTTGTAGCAAAAGCTATGATTTGGTAATGTTTTCCAAATTTATTGCCTACAGGTACAGCAGATGTCTTCTTTTTCCAAATGATCAAATTTTGGATAGTCCAACCGGTTTCTCTTAGACAAGAAAGTACTTTTTCAACATTTTTTTCACGTTGCATAAAATAGATGGCCCCCCCTTTTGATGTTAATCTGCGTGTTTGAAGACAGACGGATTTCATTAAATTCCAATATTCTGAATCAGGTAGATTATCATCATGGAGAGCATAATCTTTGTTTTGATTGAAGGGAGGGTCAAGAAACGTCAAATCGAAAGTTTTCTCTCTGACCATCATTTCCATCAATTCAAATGTGTTTTCGTTTATAATTTCAAAAGTCGACATCATAATTCCTGAAAAATCAAATCAACTCTATTTTGATATTGAAATTAGCGCTGTTTCTGCTTTCTTTTATTATATCGCATGACCTTACAGAGAAGATTGCCGACTTGCTATATTCCTTGCCCCTCCCTAAAACAAGGCTTATAATCATTTTAACTTTATTGGAGGACCTTATTGGAAAATTTTCAATCCGAGATTATTCCAGAACCGAATGCTCCACTTAAACGAAGTGCATTATGGTTGAAAACATTACTGGATATCGTGGAGACACTGGTTATAGCCGTGGTATTATATGCTGGAATCGATACGATTTCTGCCCGAATTCGTGTGGATGGGCACAGCATGGAACCAACATTATATACCGGCGAATTGATTATTGTTAATAAATTAGCTTATAAGTTTGGTTCGATTAATACAGGCGATGTGATTGTTTTTCACCCACCCAATAGTCCTACCGAGGAGTATATCAAACGGGTGATCGGCTTGCCCGGTGATCATGTTGTGATCGAAGACGGTAAAGTAATGGTCAACGGTCAGGCTTTGGAAGAACCCTACATCAAAGCCCCTCCCGATTATTCAGTGGATATCATCGTAGAGCCCGATGGATTATTTGTTTTAGGTGACAACCGCAATAATTCGAACGATTCTCATGCATGGGGCTCCGTTCCGTTGGATAATATCGTAGGAAAGGCGGTAGTGATTTATTGGCCTCCCCAGAGTTGGGGTGTCATTAATTACTCCCCAACTGCTGTGGCTGCGCCCTGACACATAAAAGGATTATTATGCTCGATATCGAACGTATTGTTGATTTAGCGAAAGAATACCAGCAGCATCCCCCCGAATTGCCGCCCCCCTTACCATTCCCTGCGGGTAATGAAATCGCTGGCTGGATAGACCACACCCTGCTTAAACCAGAGGCAACCGCACAACAGATAACGGTTCTGTGTCAGGAAGCCGTGCAATATCATTTTGCCAGTGTTTGTGTAAATCCGGTCAATGTTGCTTTGGCGTATAGCTTATTGAAAGACACGCATGTGCGCGTTTGTTCGGTATTGAGTTTCCCGTTGGGCGCTGATGCCCCAACTATGAAAGCCTTTCAAACGTTATCCTGTATCCAAACTGGCGCAACGGAAATCGATATGGTTATGAATATTGGCGCATTAAAAGGTGGGGATTATGGCTTGGTTTATAATGATATCCATGCTGTAGTGGAGAATGCTCATAATCAAAAAGCCATCGTCAAAGTGATTCTTGAGATGGTGCTGTTAAATCCATTTGAAAAAATTCTAGCTTGCCTCCTTTGCCAGGAGGCAGGAGCAGATTTCGTGAAAACATCGACCGGGTTTAGTTCAGGCGGAGCTACCGTGGAAGATGTTACCTTGATGTATCGAGTTATAGGACGAACCATGAAAATTAAAGCTGCCGGGGGGATAAAGACTTATTCTGACGCAAAATCGATGATTTATGCCGGTGCTTCCAGGATTGGCGCTAGCGCAGGTGTAAAAATTGTTCAGGAAGCTGTTATGTAGAAAGGTATTCTCATGACAGATGACTCATTGCTCGACCAAGAAGAATACTCTATGCCTTGTCCCGAATGCCTGTCAGGTATCATGCGTTTGCAATATATTACCTATTTCACGTGGCTCAATAATGAATTGATTACTGTTCCAAATTTCCCAGCCTGGATTTGTGATCTATGCGGCAGGCGTGATTATGACACACAAGCCATAACCTGGCTCAATGCCATGCTCAATCCAGAAACCGGAAGACGGCATGGCCGGCGGAAGAAACCGCTTCCCCCTTCGATGGATCAACCCTCTACTTCTAAATCTGTATAAACCAGTTTTATTGATCAACAATAAATGAGCGAGCCAGCATTAACGTTGCCAGTGTTTTGCCATCGTTAAATTGGCCGCGTTCTGCCATCTGAATCGCCTTTTCGATAGGGATTGTTTCCACCTGGATAAATTCATCGGCATCGCCGGGGAGGGGTGCCGATTCCAGTCCGGTAGCCAGAAAGGCATGCAGGTACTCCGATGAATAACCAGGCGCCAGGTAAAAACCACCTATGTGT
>JBDKUB010000477.1:0-1979 GCA_039679915.1 Anaerolineaceae bacterium | reverse complement strand
GTTCATAAAGTCACCTTACGCGGGTGTACGCGGTGGTGTTCAGCGGTGATAATGGCTAAAATCGTATCCACTGTTTCGTCTAGCTTGCCATGCGGATTTACCACGATATAATCGAACTCATCGATCCGTCTCAGCTCCTGGCGAGCTGTGGCAATGCGCAGCTTTAAATCCTCCGGAGATTCTGTCATACGCAGACGCAACCGATCGATCATCTCTTTTTCGTTTTGGGTAGTCAAAAAAATCAACAAGGCTTCTGGGCATAATTTTCGAACGGTCGCTGCACCCTGTACATCCAGGCGCATAACCACATCTTTACCGCTGGCAAGCGCCTGGCGTACCTGTTCCTTGGGAATGCCCTTATAATCGTTGTAGACGATGGCATATTCTAATAATTCATTGTGTTCGATCATGTTGGTAAATTCTTCCTGTGTGTAGAAGAAATAATCTACGCCATTGCGCTCATGAGCGCGGGGCAGTCGGGTGGTCGCGGTAATCACAAAGTGGAAAGGTAAATCGCGGGCAATCATACACTGGACCACACTATCCTTGCCAACGCCGGAAGGCCCGGAGATTACAATCAGCAAAGGTTGATAGGGATTAGGATTAAATTCAGAAGAAGCAGTCATCGTATAATTCAATAATATTTTAGGATTTCCTTGCCTAAGGTAATGAAACTTTTTCCAGCTTTCTTCATGTTACTGTTGCTTTTTTTATTCTACCCTGATTATAATTTCAAAATCATAAAATAAATGGAGAGGTTAAATGCCTACGTATCAATATCGTTGTTTGAACTGCCATAAGCGATTTGAATTATTCATGACATTCAGCGAATATGGCGTCGCTCAGGTAACATGCCCCTACTGCGAAAGCAACCAGGTACAGCGCCGGATTGGGCGGGTGCGCGTAGCCCATTCGGAAGAGAGCCGTATGGAATCGCTGGCTGACCCTGCCAGCCTGGCAGGCCTCGAAGATGACCCGAAAGAATTAGGTCGAATGATGCGTCGCATGAGTAGTGAAATGGGGGAAGAAGTCGGCCCCGAATTCGACGAGGTCATCGATCGTCTGGAGGCTGGTCAGCATCCGGATGAAATCGAAAAGGCAATGCCGGATCTAGGCAGTGAAAGCGAGGGAATGGGGGGAATGGATGAATTCGATTGATGAAGGAGATATGCCAGCAAAAAAAACTTCGACACGACCTATTTTTCTAATAATCTGGCTTGCACAATTAGTTCACCCTCTTGTGGAAATGGCTTCTGTCCATTGCCATTTTCACGCATTTTCTTTTTTTCTACGGATGTCAATTGTGTAGGAAATATTTTTGCGGCATCGATATCGCGGATACTTTGAATTTTGTGCAAGAAATATGAAACATAATAACCTTTATATTTCATTTCTTTCACTTTCGCCAATTTATTGCCGGCAATTTCACTATATTGGGGGTCTATATCTATTCCAATAAAATGACGTCCTAGCGTTTTAGCTGCAATGGCAGTAGTGCCGGTGCCTAAAAACGGATCGAACACAATATCACCAGGGTCGGTGCTCATGAGAACAATTCGTTCCAATAAGGGTATAGGAAGTTGACAAGGGTGTTCATCTCGCCGGACGTTGTGTCTGATTCGATGAATGTCAGTCCAGACATCGCTGACCAGTGCACCAAACGGATGAATTTGATTATTTGATCTTTTTCAACCTCGATATTACAATCTTTGTTATCTGCTCCTGTACTTGTTCGGGGGTTTGAGCGGCATCGATGAGCACCCAACGTTCAGGCTCTTCATTCATTAACCGATAATAGCCATCTCGGACTCGTTTATGGAAAGCCATCTCATAGGCGTCTAGACGGTTCCAGTCGCCGCCGCCGCGCCGGCGCTTCAAGCCAATTTCCACTTCCAGGTCCAGGAGCAAGGTTAAATCGGGTTTTAAGCCACTTGTGGCGTATTCGACCACCTGACGCAATGCCGCTATATCGACCTGGT
>JBDKUB010000335.1:0-1812 GCA_039679915.1 Anaerolineaceae bacterium | reverse complement strand
CAGCCACAAGTGGCTTCATTTGGCTTGACCGAAGCGCAAGCCAAAGCGCGCGGCTTGGAAGTGAAAGTCGGCAGCTTCCCCTTCCAGGCTAACGGTAAAGCTCTCGGATTAGGCGAATATACCGGTTGGGTTAAGATCGTTTGTGAAGCCAATTACGGCGAGATCCTCGGAGCGCACATGATCGGCCCAGAGGTGACCGAACTGCTGCCCGAATTGACCCTGGCTCACAACATGGAACTGACCGCAGCCGAGATTGCCCGCAATGTCCATGCCCACCCCACATTGAGTGAAGCATTGATGGAAGCAGCCCATGCGGTTTCAGGGCAATCGATCCATATTTGACCTACCTGTTTTGAAAATCAAGATAAGAAAAATTATTCAAGGAGCTGCCTCCCAAAGGGTTGTCGACTTGAGCAAATTTTAATATTAAAAATAATCCTAAAGATGAGGTAATTAATGAAAGATACACGTGTCGAAAAATTAGCCGATATGCTGGTCAATTACTCGGTCAGCGTCAAGCCAGGGGATAAGGTGCTTATCTCAGCACCTAGCACCGCTGCTCCGCTGATTGGCGAAGTCTACAAGAAGATTCTCCAGGCTGGGGGGCTGCCGATGACCTGGTTGGGGCAACCCGATTTGTCCGAAATCTTATACACCTATGCCTCGGATGAGCAATTGCAATATATCCCTGAACCCTATAAGGTGTTCGTGGAAACATTCGATGTCGAAATCAGCATGATTGCGGATGAAAACACCAAAGCCCTCACCAACATCGACCCACAACGCATGGCACTTCGCCGAAAAGCCTGGTCGGATATCAACCATCGCTATCTCGAGCGGGCAGCCAATAATGAACTGCGTTGGACTTTGACTTTGTTCCCTACCCATGCTCATGCTCAAGATGCCGAGATGAGCTTAAGCGAGTATGAAGATTTTGTATTCAATGCCTGCATGCCCGATATCAACGATCCGGTGAGCTACTGGAAACGGGTGTATGCCCAACAGGAAAAAGTAATCGAGTGGCTGAAGGACAAGAAAGAAGTGCATATAACTGCCCCCGAAACCGACCTGCGCTTGAACATTGGCGGCAGGAAGTTCATCAATTGCGCCTGTAAAGAAAATGTCCCGGATGGCGAGATTTTTACCGGGCCGGTGGAAGATAGTGTGGAAGGGCATGTCTATTTCTCATATCCCAGCATCTACGCCGGGCGGCAGGTCGACGGTGTTCGCTTGTGGTTCGAAAAAGGCAAGGTTGTCAAGGCTACTGCTGAAAAGAACGAAGACTTTCTGCTCAAGACCATCGATACCGACGAAGGCTCACGATATGTGGGCGAGTTTGCCATCGGCACCAATGAGGGCATTAACCGCTTCACCGGTGAAATCTTATTCGATGAAAAAATCGGGGGTAGTTTCCATATGGCTTTGGGCGAAGGCTACCCTGAATCGGGCAGCAAGAACGTCTCCGGTTTGCATTGGGATATGATTTGCGACCTGCGCAAAGGCGGTCAGATTACCGTGGATGGTCAATTGCTGTACAAAGATGGGAAGTTCGCGATCTGAGGTCCGGCGAGGAGAAGTCTGCCTTACCGATATTATGTTGATGAAATCAAGGATCGATAAAAAGAAAGCGCTTTGGGCATGATTTTTGTATAATCAGCCCGCTCTTTGATTATCGATATATTGATGTCACGGGCGCGCTGACGTAGTTCTGGCAGCGACAATGCGCTTAGCACGGCATTTGCCACAGCCTGCGGGTCGTCTGGCGGAACCAACAAGCCGTTTATACCCGGGGTGATCCATTCTCGCAAAGTC
>JBDKUB010000171.1:0-2170 GCA_039679915.1 Anaerolineaceae bacterium | reverse complement strand
GGCCATCTACTACATCACGCGCACGGTGTTAAATGCCACCCGCTCCATCGAAGCCCTGATTTGGGTAATCATCTTCGTAGTTTGGGTAGGAATTGGCCCATTTGCTGGGGTCATGGCGCTTTCTCTGCATACCGTAGCAGCGCTGGCAAAACTGTATTCAGAACAAGTGGAAAGCATTTTGCCGGGTCCTTTAGAAGCCGTGCGAGCCACAGGTGCCACGCGGTTACAGATGATCATCTATTCCGTTATCCCACAAATAATTCCACCTTATATCTCTTTCACCATGTATCGTTGGGATATCAATGTCCGCATGTCCACGATTATCGGGTTTGCAGGAGGTGGCGGCATTGGATTTTTACTCTATCAAAATATCAACCTGATGAACTACCGCGCCGCTTCTGCACAGATGCTGGCTATTGCTATCGTGGTAGCGGTTATGGATTACCTCAGCTCGTATATGCGTGAAAAAGTTGTCTGACCTTACCTCTCAGTTTTTACCATATATCCAAAATTATCGAATTCCCGGTTTATTCCTGGGGAATGATCTAGTCCACCCCATATATAATGGCAGATCCATCTTGAACATTCCCTCGACGATATGACATACATTTGGAATTCCCAATTTAGGCGCTCCGCCGTTGGATCAAGAGCTATTAGAACAAATCGATCATTATTGTGATACAAGAGATGTCCAGCGGATAATATTCATCCTTATGGATGGATTATCTCTAATCCGCTTGCGGAATTGGATGGATGGGGGGCAATTGCCAATATTCTCGGAACTGGTTCAAAATGGCAGCCTTATTCCGCTCACCTCCATTGTGCCCAGCACGACTTCATCAGCCTTATCCAGTTTATGGACCGGTCGCAGCCCGGCGGAACACGGCATTGTCGGATACGAAATGTGGATGAAAGAATACGGTATGGTAGTAAATACAATCGTCCAGGCACCAATGTCTTATAAAAATGATTTTGGCAGTTTGGTAAAAGCTGGTTTTATACCCGAAGAATTCATTCCATTTACCACGTTGGGAACCCACTTAGCAAAACACCAGGTGCGTTCCTATGCTTTCCAGCACTACAGCATCAGCCGCTCCGGTCTATCAAAGATGTTATTCAAAGATACTGCTAATCAACCTTTCAACACGGCTACCGATCTATGGCTAAATATTCTTCAACTGATCGAAAACAAGCCCTATGAGCGCATGTTCATTTGGGTTTACTGGGGAGAACTCGATTATTTCTCCCATCATTACGGACCGAACGACAGCCGTGTACAGATAGAATTTACGAATTTTCTCCATACCTTGCAGCAATCTTTGATCATGCCGTTGAAGCAAAATGCAAAAGGAAAGACGCTGCTTCTTTTAGCTGCCGATCATGGTGAAATTGCCACTCAAAAGAATCCTCAATTTGAATTACGAAATCACCCCCCCCTCACAAAGCGCTTACACATCATGCCTACAGGCGAAAACCGGTTGGCGTTCCTATATATCCGGCCAGGGCAGATAGAGAACGTATGCAGTTATATCGAACAAACCTGGGGTAGTCAATTCTCGATCATAAAAAGCCAGCAAGCAGCCAAAGCTGGATTATTTGGGCAAGGCCAACAACACCCCCGCCTGTTCGACCGCCTTGGTGAATATACCATCATTGCCCACGACGATGCTTACCTTTGGTGGGCAGATAAAGACAATCACCTTTTTGGTCGCCACGGCGGCATGAGCCCAGATGAAATGCTCGTACCATTTTTTACTATGCTATTACCATAAAATACTTTATAATACTCAATCTTAGAAAGATATTATGGCTAAAAATCAGAAAGAAATAAATATCCACCGTCATGTCCGCCAACGCTATGGTGAAATTGCCCAATCGTCCACTCCGGAGAAAATAAACCGATGTGGTTGCCTCTCTGAATCGGGCAATTCCTTCAGTTGTTGTTCCCCTACTGATTCAAATGTTCAACAAATTGCCAGTTCATTATATTCAATCGAAGATATACAAATATTACCCAATGACATAACCGATTTATCCTTAGGCTGTGGTGATCCGGTCACCCTGGCTGATTTGAGACCCAGCCAAACGGTATTAGACCTGGGTGCAGGGGGTGGTATCGATTGCTTCCTGGCAGGGAAAAAGGTTGGTCCAACAGGTCGTGTTATCGGTG
>JBDKUB010000529.1:0-3842 GCA_039679915.1 Anaerolineaceae bacterium | reverse complement strand
CCGCGCCGGCACTGCCAGACGATGGCGTTGTAGAGCGGTTCACCGCTGCGGCTATCGAAGATTACAAATGTCTCGCGCTGGTTGGTAATGCTCAATCCAGCCAGCGTACTTTTTAGTTCAGGGCGCTTTTCCAGCAATTTGCCAACTGCCTGCAATGTGTTCCGGTAAATCTCTTCTGCGTCATGTTCTACCCAGCCGGGTTGTGGATAGATCTGCCGGTGGGCGACATGGGTTTGCTCAAGAAGCTCAGCATTTTCGTTGAATAGGATGGCTTTTGTTCCTGACGTACTTTGATCAACGGCCAGAAAAACCATACCAAGGTCTCCTATCTTGAATGAAGAAGAGAAAGTGCGGTATCAGCCAATCCCTGGGCGGATATACCATAGTGGTTGAAAATTTCAGTCTGGTTGCCGGTCACAATTGGTTCATCCGGAAAACCGAAGATTCGCATAGGTGTATAAATATTTTCCTGCATCAAAATGGAAGCGCACAAGCTCCCTAAGCCGCCATTTACGCTGTGCTCTTC
Organism: Anaerolineaceae bacterium; assembly: GCA_039679915.1. GTDB lineage: Bacteria > Chloroflexota > Anaerolineae > Anaerolineales > UBA4823 > JAAZNS01. The sequence goes on along the minus strand of JBDKUB010000529.1, from coordinate 3,316 downwards.
ACAAGTGATGAGCACTTTGGCTGAAGCAGCCGCCTCGAGGAGCGCTGCCCGGTCAAGGGGACGGAGGGTGTGCATGCTGATCACGCCAGTTGAAACTCCCTGTGCCTCAAGCAGCTCGCGTGCCTGCCAAGCTGGCAATACGGTTTCGCCATTGCCAATGAATACCACATCGCTGCCGCGCTCTAAAATATTGGCTTTCCCGATTTCGATTGGTTTGTCTTCGGGGGTAAGCAGCGGCATGGCTTTTTTGCCAAAGCGGATGTAGAGCGGACGCGGATAATTTACAGCGGCTTTGATTACTGCCCGCGTCTCGGCATTATCGGCTGGAACTACAATATCGAGGTTGTACAAAGCTAACAGGGTTGCCAGGTCATGCGTGGAATGATGGGTGAAACCCAGACTGCCATAGCTCACTCCGGCGCTGATGCCAATTAATTTAACCGGCTGGTCCGAATAAACAACATCATTTTTTATTTGTTCGACGGCGCGCGCTACAAGAAAACAAGCCGGCGCCACGGCAAAGACATGTTTACCCGTCGAAGCCAGACCTGCAGAAATGCCCACCATGTTTTGTTCTGCGATGCCGATTTCGACGATTTGATCGGGGAGAGTCTCGCCATATTTAACTAATCGTCCCGAACCGCGCGAATCGGTGGTCACAGCTAAAATATTGCGGTCTTGCTGTGCCAGTGAGAGCAGCGTTTCGGCGAAAACATCCAGGTTTGTTTTACCCATTAATAGTGTTTGCATACCGTATTTGCCATTCTTTTTCAGCTTGATCCAATTCTTTCATCGCGGTGGCATATTCCTCATCAGTCGGAACTCTATGATGCCAGTTTACCTGATTCTCGATGAAACTAATTCCCTTTCCCTTAACCGTATGAGCCAGCACCAGGCTGGGTTTGCCGGGCACAAAGGGCAGTTGTTTGAAGATTTCGCTCAACGCTGCCAGGTTGTTGCCATCGACTTCGCGCACCGCGAAACCAAACGCAGTATATTTGTCCACCAGTGGTTCCAGGCGCATGACCATTTCCGTTTTGCCGGTGATTTGCAAGCCGTTGCGGTCGACGATTGCGGTGAGGTTATCCAAGCCATAATGAGAAGCGCTCATCGCTGCTTCCCAGCCTGACCCCTCTGTGAGTTCGCCATCACCCAGCAGGGCAAATACGCGGTAAGCCCGCTTGTCTTTCTTGGCAGCCAATGCCATTCCAACTGCCACCGAGAGACCATGCCCGAGTGCGCCGGTGTTATGCTCTATCCCAGGTACTTTACGGCTTGGATGGCCGATTAGATCCGATTGGTATTGTTCGATCGTTTCGAGTTGCTCGTTCGAGATGAAACCCCGCTCAGCTAATACGACGTAGAGGGCTTCGACCGAATGGCCCTTACTCTGAATATAACGATCGCGATCAGGATCATTGAAGTTTTGCGGTGAAACATTCAAAACCTGGTTGTAGAGAACATTGAGAATATCCACACACGAAAGGCTGCCTCCCGTATGGCCGGCTTTGGCGAGTTTAATAATGCGGAGTATCGACCGCCGGTATTCAATCGACTTTCGCTCAAGTGTTTGAATTTCCATTATGTTCACTTTTCAAAAAGTTGATATTGACAATCATCACACAATAAAGAATAAATATGCTTAACTAATTAATTATTCAGATAGTCGATAGGATAACAGAAAATAGGGAAAATCGTCAAGCGTTATTGAATAATTATTCTTTGGGGTATAATTATGTAAACCACATAAAGGATAATAATATGGCTCGTATCGATGAACTTCGTCTGATTGCGCGGGTCGCTCGTATGTATTATGAAAGAGAAATGACCCAGGTCGAGATTGCTACCCAACTAGGCTTATCCCAAACCACCATCTCACGCTTGCTGAATCAGGCACAGCTTGAAGGCATCGTTCGCATCTCGGTTAATATCCCCCAGGGTGTGCACAGCGACCTGGAAGAAAACCTGGTCAAAAAATATGGGCTGCGCGATGCTATCGTGGTCGATTCGATTAATTATGAAGACGAGAAAAATATTCAGCGCGAGGTGGGCACTGCAGCAGCTTACTACCTAGAAAATGTTATTCGACAAAACGAGGTAATCGGCTTATCTTCATGGAGCGGTACTCTACTTGCCATGGTCGACGCGATGCAGCCTGTTCCACGCAAACCAAACGTCAAGGTGGTGCAGATTCTGGGCGGAGTTGGCACAGCAACCGTCCAAATGCAGGCTTCGCACCTCACCAGCCGCTTTGCCGACCTGGTTAACGGCACGGCAGTATTTTTGCCGCTGCCCAGTGTGGTCGGTTCTGAAGCTGCGGTCAATGTGCTGGTGAAAGATGAAAACGTGCGCCGGGCATTCGATTTATTCCCTTATATCACCACTGCCCTGGTGGGTATTGGGGCGATCGAACCATCCACCCTGCTGGCAGCTAGCGGAAATATTTTCTCGTCTTCCGAATTATCCACCCTTAAGGAGCATGGTGCTGTGGGCGATATTCTCCTGCGCTTTTTTGATATTAACGGTGTATCGATGGATAAATATATCAGAAGTCGAGTCATTTCGATGGACCTGGAACAATTGCGCAAGGTCGATCGTTCTATTGGTGTTGCCGGGGGCAAACGCAAATATTATGCCATTTTGGGTGCGTTGCACGGCCATTTGATTAATATTCTAATCACGGATCACTTCACCGCCGAACGGCTGTGCCAAGAGCAAGAGTAGTTTACGCCGTAAGTTTACAAATAAAAAGTGGCTGTCTCAAAAGTCATATATGTTATGTCGAGCGAAGCGAGACATCTTAGCCTACTTATGAAAAGACCTCTCGCTTCGCTCGAGGTGACAGCCTTCTTTTAGGACAATCCCTTACTTTATTCTATCTTTGCACTTTCACATTAAAAGGAGACCCTAAAGGTTTCCATTGCGAATCATCTTTAATTTTAGCAAAGATACTGCGTAAAAAAGTATCTTGGAAGGGTGAGAAAACCTTTAGGGTCTAGTGTATGGATAAACCAGACAAGTTTTCCAATATGATCACAGAATTCGCCTGCTCGAATGGTTTGAGATCCAATCTTAAATAAAGTGCAAAGTTAGTGTTACTTTATTAAATCCTATCTTTGAGACTAAACCTTCGACCAAACCGCCAGTTCAAGGATGAATCGGTCGAAGAAACTTTCAGCCGGCATAGCTCCATCCCCATAACCCATATCGACCACCCTTGCTACCAGACGCAAGGTTTGGGTTTCTAATATCGTTTCCACACCCGGTTCTGCTGGAATGGGTTCTCCTTTGGCTGCCAGACGCTGTCGGGTGGCTT
>JBDKUB010000517.1:0-3221 GCA_039679915.1 Anaerolineaceae bacterium | reverse complement strand
ACCCCCGGCTTCCTGCACAATCAGCGAACCGGCTGCCATATCCCAGGGTCCTAAGTCCAATTCCCAATAGCCGTCCAGTCGACCGCAGGCAATATGGCACAGGTCTAAAGCTGCCGAACCGTCGCTGCGCAACGAAATGGTCGATTTGACGAAGCGTTCCACCTCAGCGGCGTTATTTGCCGGGTTAGACCAGGCGTCATAAGGAAAGCCGGTGGCTACCAGCGCTTTGCCCAATTCGGGGGTGGTGGAGACGTGGATTGGCTGCCCGTTCAAACGAGCACCCCTTTGTTTTTCTGCGGTAAAAAGTTCATCTAAAATCGGGTTGTAAATGACACCCAAAACAATTTCGCCTTCTTTTTCCAAAGCAATCGAAACGGCAAATAGAGGATAATTATAGGTATAATTCGTTGTTCCATCGAGAGGGTCGATGATCCAGCGACTTGTATAAGGTTCGCTCGATTTGGCGCCTTCTTCCCCCAGAATCCCATACTCCGGAAAAGCGTCGTGCAGCATTTCGGTAACCATTTGTTCGGATTGGTGTTCCATCTCGGTCACCAGGTCGATGACCCCTTTATAAGATCTATGGTGGGGTTTGTTGTAATGATCACGCAGCATTTTTCCGGCTGAGCGGGCGGCTTGAACAGCGATATGTATTTCAGACATGGGATATCCGGTTGAAACTAGCCTTTCACGGCGCCGCGCGCCATCCCGCGCAGCATGAAGCGTTGAACGAAGAAGGATAAAGCGATCATCGGCACAATGGCAAGCACAATGGCAGCCGACATTTGTCCCATTTCCACGCCGCGGAAGGTCCAATATCCGGCAATTCCTACCGGTAAGGTGCGAGATTTAGCAGTGGTGAGTATCAGGGCATAGAACATATCATTCCAAGAAAGAACGAAAGCAAATAAACTTGCCGCCCCTATGCCTGGTCTTACGATGGGAAGGATTATTCGAAAGAAAGTTTGCCAGCGAGTTGCACCGTCCACTAGGGCAGCTTCTTCCAGCTCACGCGGTACATCATCGAAGAAGCCAATTAAAAACCAGGTGACCAAAGGCAGCAAAAACGTGAGATGGGAAATGACCACCCGAACGATCGAATTGGTTAATCTTACATGGTACATGATGAGAAAAAGGGGAATGATCAAAGTAGCTGGAGGCAGCATTTGAGCCAGAAGTACTAAAAAACGAGCCTTGTTTCCACCTATGTTAAAGCGCGAGAAACCATATGCTGCCGGCGCGCCGGCGATAATACATATGCCAATGGTGATCAACCCAACGATCAAACTGTTCAAGGCTTGCTTGGGGATCCCCGCTTTGATCACTGCTTTCCAGTTTTCCAAAGTGGGGGTGAAATTGAAATCCAATGGGTGGTTGATTGCCGCAGCATCTTTGAGGGATGCCAGGATTGTCCAAAAGTATGGGAAAATAACAATCAGTAAAAATAAACTCAATATGATAAATGTGATAATTGCATTGATTTTTTTGCGGGTCGAAGCGCTCATTGTAACTCAGCCTCCCCACGTAGAACATAGAATAATATCAGCACCATTATCGTGATTACAAAAATAAACGCATAAGACATCGCGGCTGCTTCACCGGCGCGGAAATAAATGAAGCCGGTACGGTAAATCAAATATTGCATTGTTTCGGTGGCTTCTCCCGGTCCACCGCGGGTGATAGCGTAAACATACTCGTAAACTTTGAAGGCATCCAACATGCGAATAACAATAGCAGCCAGGATGATGGGGCGCATGAGCGGTATCGTAACATAACGCACCATTTTCCAACCTGTGGCTCCATCCACCTGGGCAGCTTCAAAGGGCTCTTCGGGTAGGGATTCCAATCCTGCCAAGAGTAGAAGCAGCATGAAGGGCGTCCACTGCCAGACATCGATGACCGCAATACTGAATAATGCCAATTTCGGACTAAAAAAATCGATGCTGATGTTAATTTCTTTCAGCAGGTTGGGAATGACCCCCAGTTGGGAGTTGGTCAAGAACCTGAAAATCAAACCTACCGCAATGGGAGTGATGAACATGGGGGAAAGCAGCGTCGAGCGAAAGAAACCTCGCCCAATCGTGTTTTTATTATGGAGTAAAAGCGCCAGGAAAAACCCTAAAACCAATTCGATGCTCACCGCTACAACCACAAATGTCAATGTATTCCGTAAGGCTATCCAAAACGAGCGGTTGTTGATCAGATTGATGTAATTTTCAAACCCGACAAAATGCTCTTGACCGATTCTTGAAAGCTGATAATTCTGGAATGAGATGACCAGCGAATAACCCAATGGAAAGATCAAAATCGCACCCATAATGAGCGCTATGGGGATCATGAGTTGGTATTTGAAAGGAATACTTAAACGACGCAAAGGTTTTCCTCGAAAAGATTTATATTGGAGCAACTATACTTATACTTGGTGTTGTGCCCGGCATGTGATTGGGACACATGCCGGGTATTCCATACATGTTATAACGTAATTCTAATCGTTACTTTGAATTTATTTCATTGATTTTGGCTTCAATGGCTGCTAGCCCTTCGTCGATGCTCATTTCGCCAACGACGATGCTGTTCAAGTAATTGCCAACTTCAATGCTAATCTCATCGGCGTGAACGCCCCTGCCCAAGGGTTCGCAGTTACTTAATATCTGCAAAACGGTTTTATAGTAATTTTCTCCGTAGCCTTTTTCCCAAACCTCAGGGTCATTCATTACGCTAACCCGGGTGGGAGCGCCACCTAAGATAACCCGTTGCTTGTCGATCTCGGGTGATGTAAGCCAGGAGATATACTTCCAGGCGGCATCTTTGTTGACCGAATTGGCAGGGATAGCCCAATACCAGGCACCTAGCACGGCTTTTCCGCCCGGAACGGGATAGAGTTGGAATTTTCCAGCCAATTCGCCAGCCTGACCTTCGGGGTTGTTGAGCGTTGGAAGCATCCAGTTATAGGACATCATGGTAGCCGATTCGCCGGCTGCCATGGAACGCAAGGCGTCGTCGAAGCCCCAGTTAATGGAATTTTCTGGTGCAGCGGTATTATACATTTCGATATATTTTTCCAGCGCTTTTTTAGCTGCTTCACTGTTGATCACCGGTTTACCTTCAGCATCCATGATGTTGCCACCTTCAGCATACAGCCAGTTTTTCCATTCTTCGTTGATCTTATATCCGCGTTGCGGCTGCATGGCTGCTCCGGCAATTCCATTGGCTTTGAAGAA
>JBDKUB010000520.1:0-4617 GCA_039679915.1 Anaerolineaceae bacterium | reverse complement strand
CGGCTGCATTGCCGCCTTTGGATAGGATTTCCAACCCGGCTGCCACAGCTAGCGGCTGGGAAGCTGCGATCATGCCACGCCTGCTCAATACAGGCGAGCGGCGGGAAGAGAAGGTCATTTCTATTGGCTTGAACATGGTCATTTATTATTTCAGAGGGTAAAAACGGTCGGATGTCAAAAAAAGCTTAGAACAGATTCCTGGCGTGGAATAGCTAAATCAAACAACTTGTATGATATTTTCCCTAATCACTTCTCCTACATCCCACAAAGGCTGACCAATATCTTTAGCTTTTTCCAGAATTTCAGAGGTTTTATCTGAAGGTGCAGCCAGTAATAATCCACCGCTGGTTTGTGGATCGAAGAGCAGGGTCTGTGTCATTTCATCGATTTTTGAATCAAAGCGAACATAGCGGCTGAAATATTGTTTATTGTCGAAAGCCCCGCCTGGGAAAATCCATTCCCTGGCATAAGAGATTACATTTTGGACGAAGGGAATCTTTTCGAATTCAAAACGGAATCCCACACCTGAGGCATTCGCCATTTCCCAAGCGTGACCTAGCAAACTGAAACCGGTAATGTCGCTGCCGCAGTGAATCCCGGCAGTAACCGCCATTTCACTGGCATTCTTATTCAGTTGTTTCATCCATTGGATGACCTCCGCCATATCCGCGGCTGATGCTATATTTTGCTTCAGCGCGGTGGTCATCACGCCAAAGCCTAACGGTTTACTCAATAACAAGCGATAGCCTGGGAGGGCGCCTTTTTTGGTGATGAGGTGTTCCGGTTCTACCATTCCCAACACAACCAAGCCATATTTGGGCTCTTTATCCTGAATAGAATGACCACCGGCGATGACCACCCCTGCTTCGCGAGCTTTTTCAGCGCCGCCGCGTAAGATTTCCGATAATAAATCCGGGGGCAAGTCGGGCGGGAAGGCGGCGATATTCAACCCCAGGAAGGGTTTACCTCCCATAGCATACACATCCGAAAGCGAATTGGCGGCTGCAATTGCACCATAATCGTAGGCATCATCGACGATTGGGGTAAAGAAATCGGTGGTGACTATCAGAGCATGATCATCATCCAGCCGCCAGACTGCCGCGTCATCCGCATCCTCCAAACCAACCAGCAGATCAGGGTAATCAGCAGCCTGGAACAGCCCATGTATTGGGCGCAGGACCTGCGCCAGCGTCTCCGCCTTGAGCTTGGATGCTCAACCCGCACAACTAGAAAGGCTGGTGAGACGCACTTGTTTTCCGGAAGTTGCTTTTTCGTTCATGACTTCGATATCATAAATTGTTTATACTTATTCCGCTATCTTGATTTTCTATCTTGAACATAGACATGAATACCTAGGGGGATGATCATTACGGTGTGGATGTCGTGGGTGTTGGCATAGGTGTCTCACTGGGTGTAGGGGATAATGTGGGCAGCGGCAAAATATAAGGAGCGTTATTAGGCACTAACATCACCTGCACACCTGGGGCTAATTTTAAGATATATTGATATTGTAATAATTCTGGGTTGTTTTTTAGGGATTCGGAGATAAGCAGCAACGCTTTTTTCTCAGCCTCTGCTTCGACCAGACGAGCTTGAGCTGCGCCTTCAGCTTGAATGACAGCCGCATCTGCTTTACCCTTGGCAACCTGACGGGCTTGTTCGGCTTCTTGCTTCTTTTGTTCGACCACGAATTTTGCCTGCTGGGCTTGTTGTTCGGCAATTTGTTTTTGTTCAACCGAAGCAGCATATTCTTCCGAGAAAGTGATGTTGCGCAGTACGAAATCGTTCAAAATCAAACCATTTTCTTCCAGTTTCTTTGCCATTTCTTCTGATATCAAGCTGGACATTTCGTTTCGTTTGGTGCTGTACACTTCTTCTACTCGGAATTGAGAGACGGCATCGCGGATTACCCCCCGCGATAATGGCCGGACCAGGTCACTGGTATAGCGATTTTGCCAGCGAATGTGAATTTGGATTACTTCTTCAGGATCGACTGAAAAGATGACTGAGGCATCTACTAAAACTTCTTGTCCATCTGAAGTGCGCGCAAAAATGGAATCATCACCCTCAACTGCGCCTTCACTCGAGGCGATTGACATCGTGTAGGTTTGGTTGCTGATTGGATAAGTGACCACCTGTTCGAAGCCGGGAATGATCCAGCGTAAACCGGGTTCGAGCACCTGTTCACGATAGCCTTTTGGTTGGAGAGCAGAGATGACCACTCCGCGTTCTTCAGGTCGAATAAATACCAAGCCGGCACTTATGAAAGATATCACAACTGCGAGTATGGCTGTGATTAGGGTTGGCATAACCAGATTCTTTGCGGGTTTCTTGCGGGATGCACGCAAAACAATGATTACTAGCAATGCGACGACAACTAACCATAAAATAGCAACAAATCCTCTCAATGGACCGATGAAATTCATTTTTACCTCCTGGCAAACTAAATGTTAGTAAATAAAAAAGGTTAAAACGTAGTAATAACTTTAGTCGTTATTTTCCTAAAAATAGGTTCGTCGGAAAAGAATGGTCTCACATGGAGCAAAGCGAGAGGTCTTTTCATAGTCGCATTAAGAAGTCTCGCTTCGCTCGACATGACATCTAAAAATTTTAGACCAAACCCTACTGCAAATATGATATTCATCTGATTATACTGGATAATATTGATGCGATAAATGACATTAACGTTCCATCCAGATGGTTACGGGTCCATCGTTGGCGATATTTACCAGCATATGGGCGCCGAATACGCCTTGTTGGGTCGGCACACCCAGATCATTGAGGAACGCAGCAAAACGCTCGATGAGCGGCTTGGCTATTTCGGGGAGCGCTGCATCGGTAAATGATGGCCGTCTACCTTTGTGGGTATCAGCATATAGGGTGAATTGGGAGACAACGATGGCTTTACCACCTATATCGAGTAGAGAGAGGTTCAGTTTTCCTTCTGTATCTTCGAATATACGCAGGTTAGCAATTTTCTCTGCTAAATAACGGGCTTGTTCTTCGCCATCACTAGGTGCAATTCCAAGTAGGATAACTACTCCCTGCCCAATTTCAGCTATGGTCTTGTTCTCTACGATGACACTTCCTGAGCGAACTCGCTGTATCAGAGCGCGCATAGTTTAAGGCAGTCCAATCGCTGCCCGAACTTCTTCCATAGTGGCTTCAGCAATCACTTTAGCGCGGGCAGCGCCATCACGAAGGATGTCCCAGACCACATCAGGAGTTTTGTCCAGTTCAGCCCGACGTTGGCGGAAATCACTCAATTTTGCATTGAGGTTTTTCGCCAGGATTTTTTTACAATCGACGCAGCCTATACCGGCGCGCCGGCATTCGACATTGATATGTGCAATTTCTTCGGTGCTGGAAAAGAATTTGTGTAAAGAGAAAACGTTGCAAATATCCGGATTGCCCGGGTCGGTACGGCGCATTCGGGCTGGGTCGGTCACCATTTGCATGACGCGTTGTTGTGTTTCCTCAGGTGTCGCTGCTAATTCGATATGATTATCCAGGCTCTTGCTCATCTTTTGCACGCCATCGATTCCTAAAACTTTTGGAAATTCGGTTGCTTTCATCTCGGGTTCGATGAGCACATCGGTATGATAATGATAATTGAACGAGCGTACCACTTCACGTGTGAATTCCAGATGAGGCTGCTGATCTACCCCAACAGGCACGACGTTGGATTTATATAAAACAATATCGGCAGCCATCAATACAGGATAACCGACCAAACCATAATTAACATTATGAGGTTGATAGCGCACTTTTTCTTTGAAGGTGGGTAAAGCGGTCAATTTACCGAGCGGGGTCACCATCGAGAGGATGGTGTGCAATTCGGTCACTTCCAGCACATGAGATTGGATCATCATGATGGTTTCTTGCGGGCGAATGCCGGCAGCCAGCCAATCTAATGCCATTTCATAAGAATTTTGGCGTAAGTTTTCTGTGGTCTCTAAAGTAGTGAGGGCATGCAGGTCGACGATACAATAAACACAATCATATTCATCTTGCAGGGCGACATAATTTTTTATGGCTCCCAGGTAATTTCCAAGGTGTTGCCGGCCGGTAGGGCGAGCGCCGGAAAACACCCGTCCTTTTTTTCTAGTGGATATAGATGTCATATTCATCCTTCCTTAAAAATTTTTTCGATAAATTGTTTGCCAAACTAGTTTCAGCATGTCTGTCTATTTTAAGAGTGTTTTTTCTCCAGTGGTTTGGCAATCCTGATACTATGGTTTTAATTAATTCTTTCATTCTCAAACCCAACCCCGGGGGCTGTCCAAAAAGTCATATATGTCATGTCGAGCGAAGCGAGACATATTAGTATACTTATGAAAAGACCTCTCGCTTCGCTCGAGGTGACAGCCTTCTTTTAGGACAGCCCCGGGAGGGTGATGTCAAATAAATCAAGAAAGTCCAAAATTAAGAATCATGTATAACAGAAAATTAGATTAATTTATTAAAGTTTAATAAATAACCCCGCCGGTGATACGACGGGGTGAGTAAAGCCAGTACACTCGCTTCTCAGCCATGATAACGGTAGCTATTCCGGCGCAGGCTAATTTCCGATAACGATTTTACCTTGCAGCTCCGAGGTCCATTCGACATTGGCGT
>JBDKUB010000061.1:0-12236 GCA_039679915.1 Anaerolineaceae bacterium | reverse complement strand
TTTTTCAACACTTTCTGATAATCAAATAAATAATCACAGCATAATAAAAGTATCTATAGAGCATTTTTCAGTATTGCATATAAATCATCATCAGTTAATGGGATAGGATTGCCTTTCATGCTGGATGCTTTCTTCGATTTTTCGATAATGGATGGGAAGTCCGTTTCAGATATTCCATATTTCGACAATCGCGGAATTTCCATTTTTTTACTTAATTCTTTTATCCAATTAATACCATCTTCTAAATTGGCATCGATATCATCTGTCAATATTTTAGCAATTTCTCGATATCGAATCAAAGTATCTGTCCTTCCCGGCTGCTCTATGAGTCTATGAACGTTGGTTTCAAATACATATGGAAGCAAACAGGCACATGCAGTCCCATGAGGTATTGGGTACATGCCTCCCAACGGACCAGCAATCCCATGAACTGCGCCCAATTTGCCATTAGCTAATGCCAGACCCCCAAACAAGCTGGCGATCGACATATTTTCCCTTGCTTCTTCATCATGTCCATCCAAATATGCTCTCAGCAAAGATGAGGATGCTCGTCTCATCCCTTCCCGGCATATTCCATCTACAATAGGATTGGTTTTGATCGAAGTATAAGGCTCTATCAATTGAGTTAAGGCATCGAAACCTGTTCTGGCGGTGATATCTGCAGGCAATTCGTAAGTCAGTATAGGATCGATTAGGGCAATCTTAGGCAATAAAAATAGGCTTCTAAGGGATACTTTCACTTTATGTTCGGGTACCGTTATAACTGCATTACGAGTGACTTCTGATCCAGTCCCTGCCGTTGTTGGAATAGCAATATAAGGTAAACCGGGTTTTACTATTTGCTTCCCCTTTCCAACCACCTCCAAATAGTCGCATATCTCTCCATCATTGGTTAGCATTGCAGATAGTGCTTTTCCGGTATCTATGGTACTGCCTCCCCCTATTCCGATGATAAAGTCACATTTTGTCGACTTAGCCTGTTGTATCCCTGCCTCTATCAAATCGACCGTCGGTTCGCCTTCCACATAGAAAAAAGTGAAAGAAATATTTTCTTCCTTCAATTGTTCAAAAATATTATTAAAGCGTTGTGCAGACTTCCCCATTACGATGAGCGCTTTTTTACCCAGCTCTCGAGACAAGCTACCAATCTTCGATGTGGTTTCTATTCCAAAAATAATTCGCGTCGTTGAGTGAAATTCGAATTCCATTGTCATATTTCCAAACTATTTATAATTACCAACCATCTTCTGCCGGGAAGATATTTTTATATGCAATGCGCGTCCGTGGTTCTAACATCATTCCTTCCGCGAGTTCTTTCCAGGCATTATAATGTTTAGTCTCTTTATGTTGATCAGGTGCTGCTTCTGACCGGTACACTTCAACCAATACAAATCGCGAAGGATCATTGATTTGTTGAATTACATCGAATCTTGCAACCCCGGGTTCCTTTACACTTTGCCGGGCATTCTCCATCGTCACTTCTTTAAAAGCTTCGATGTATTCTGGTTTTACATGAATGAAAACATGGACAATATACATATACTCTCTCCTTCGTTGGCGATATTAGGCTGAACAAATGAATAGTATCGTTATTTACATCCGATTTTTTTGATCAGATTTTAATCCTTTTTCTATCGATTTATATTTATACTTTACCATTATGAATAACAATTACAATCCCAATTTCTCAAATATTAATTATTCTAATTCCAGTCAAATTAACAGAGGCGATGTTTCATCTTCTCAACAACCTTGCCCTGAAAACAAGCGGAAAAATTCCTGTCTCTCATGCATCTCATGGCTTTCGTGTTTAATCGTAATTCTTATCCTGATCGGACTTACACTAGGGGGATTAGTTTTCTTACCAGGCGACATTACATTACTCATTTTAGGAATCGATAACGCCCCTCAAAATACCTATGTTGGGCGCAGTGATACCATCATAATGACGATCTTTAATCCTGTCAAACCTTACGTAGGGATGTTATCGATTCCGCGTGACCTTTGGGTAAAAATTCCTGGTGTTGGAGAGAATCGGATTAATACGGCTCACTTTTTTGCCGAAGCCAACCAAGCTGGTTCGGGACCCCTAGCAGCAATCGAAACGATCCAAGTGAATACCGGCGTGAAAATGAAATATTATGTACGCATTCGTTTCCAAGGATTGATCGATATTGTGGATGCTATGGGCGGAGTCGATATCGAATTATCCGAGCCGATGGCAGGCTATCAACCCGGCCGTTATCATTTGAACGGTAACAAAGCTCTGGCATTCGCCCGTAACCGTACGGGATCGGATGATTTCTTTCGTATGAAACAAGGCCAATTCTTGATTAAATCCATGATAAAACAATTTCTCCTCCCACAAAAAATTGTGACATTACCTCGAGTACTTACAGCCGTGTCAAAAAGTATCGATACGAACCTCCCAGCTTGGCAAATCCCTCGCATTATAATTACCTTGCTCATGGTGGGATTCGACGATATCGACAGCCAGGTTATCGATCGCCAGATGGTGACATCCTATACCACCGATCAAGGTGCGAATGTGTTGCTTCCCCAATGGGATTTGATAACACCTGTTATCGATAAGATGTTCGGGCAATAATTTTATTCATGCTAAAATAAACCATGATGGATATTAAAATCGTTGCACGTAATCGAAAAGCCAGTCACGAATATTTTCTATATGAACAATTGGAAGCTGGCTTGGTTCTTAGCGGCAGTGAAATCAAATCCATTCGAGCCGGTCAGATGAGTTTGGCTGAGGCATATATACAAATCGATGGGAAAGAAGCCTGGCTGATCGATTCTCACATCGCGCCTTATGATCATTCGGGTAGATTCAATCACGATCCGCGCAGACCGCGTAAATTGTTGTTGCATAAAAAAGAAATCATCAAGTTATGGAATAATGTGCGTCAAAAGGGAACAACCATCGTACCTCTCATGGTGTATATAAAATCTGGCAGAGCCAAAATTCTTATAGCTGTTGCAAAGGGTAAAAAACTTTACGATAAGCGCCAATCGATAGCCAAACGAGATGGTCAAAGGGATGTTGAACGACAATTCCGTATCAAATAATCTCAGCAGGCAGGTTTCGTCAATAAGCAGCATCAACCGCCTGCCCGATTACATAAAAAGGGAAATATACGCTCGCATCATAGCTCCGGAATTACTGGAACGGCTTCATATTTCACCTCAATTATTATCCGAAGAGGGTGTCGATTTGCTTAAATTAAATTACCCTTCCGAGAGTCCCACCGTCGAAATGGCGCTATTCCATAAACCCGATTTCGAAGACCCAGTATTTTTTGGTCATCTTACAGATAATTTAATGGGTCAAGTCCATATTTTATTGTATATCGTCAACGATCCTGATTCGCCTCGCTTTGATGTCGATCGTATGCCAGATGGAAGAAAAACACTCTTTGGCACACTCTGTCGCAATATCGAAGCGGAAAAAGCCGCTTTGGAATTTGGATTAGCGCCCGGTCAAATTCGGCGCGGCTTACGTCTGTTATATCCTGCTATACGCTCCTTTGAGGGATTCGTTAGAAGCCTGGGTCATGATTTATACTTCACTGAACCACTCTATTACCACAATGCCATAATTTTCGAACATTATGGATTTGCCTATGCGAAAGGTAAAAAATTGATGGAAAGAATTCAAAAGGGATTTAGTGATACGGGCGAGCTTATCAATAAACTGGATGATTCATCCCCCTTTAGATCACCTTCTGCCGCCACTAGTATTCGTAAACGATCTTGGGCAATTCATGATGGCATTTTAGGTGAACCGTTTACCGATGTCACGATGTTCAAGCAAGTTGGTAAATCAGCCGGTCTCGATACCTCGTCCGGATGTGGCTGGTAAATCTAAGAAGCGTAGGAATAAGTCTCTCTAAGAATCGTGTTAGAAATCTATAACAGAGATTGACCAAGTCCAATTTAACTGATATTATAGACCCGTTTAGTAGATTATCTTTTGGAGAATACAACATCATGCTCGAAGCAAATTCTGAATCAACGTCTATTACATTAACCCCGGCTGCTATCCAAGCAATAAAGGACCTGAAGCAAACAAAAAACATACCGGAACATGCCTTACGTATTTTTATCTCGGGAGGGGGCTGTTCGGGTTACCAATATGGCATGGCTTTCGAAAGTAGAATCCGCCCCGAAGATTTTTCTTATGAATTTGACGGAATTAAAGTGGTTGTCGATGAGGTTTCCATCAATTACCTCAATGGATCTACAGTAGATTATATTGATGATCCAAATGGGGCTGGCTTTAAAATCGAAAATCCAAATGCGATAAGTAATTGCAATTGCGGCAGCTCTTATAATTCACAAGATAATTGCTGCGGCTGCTAGGATTTGAAATTACAAAAATCATTCAAGATTTTTGTTATGTCTTTATCGCCCGGTTAAATAAGAAATAACCATTCCCAATAATCCAATTGTACCCAAACCGATGATTACCAATCCCATGGGTATTCTTCCGGTTCCAGTGGTTTGCTGTTCTGCTGGAAAGGTTGGAATAACCAATTCAGGAGGAGGAGTGAAAGTGGGTAACCGAGTCGGGGGTATCTCGATAATGAATTGAGCAGCTAACGTGGGGTCGATAGTTGGCGTTGTTTTAGGCGTGGGTGTGGGCGGCGGCTCAACCAGAGGTGGTGTGCCTTCGAGCTTCACTAGCGGCGCATAAACCCACGCGATTCCTCCTTCTACTCCAGGATAAGCAATTTGAACCCAATTACCCCCTACAGATCGCCCTAAAGCAGGTACACGTTGACCGGCTATTAACACACCAACATTTGGATATTCTGTACCAGGCCCTGACCTAACATTGATCTGATCATATTCCATTGTTACCACAGCTATGGCTGTGCTTACCGTGCTGGTCACAGTAGGAATCGCTACCGTGGGTATTTGCATATCGTAATTAGCACTTGCGCGATGGTTGATTGTAAAAAAGACCATCATCATAAACAAAATTACCGTTAGAACGGCAACTCGTTTCATAAAATACATTTTTCCTCCATTAATCTTTTCAATTCTACAATAATTCCATCTAATGATTATAATCTATGCATAATTCAAAGGAAGGCTTATTGAGGCGCAAATGGATATTCGAATTTTTCATGGAGTTCTTTCAGCAGATGATTTGGCTCATGACTTACTCAGTAATTTCAACCGTAGCCCTTATATTGCACGTCAGTTTGCATCAGGTGATAAATCGATTATTCAAATTGTTACCGAACAATTTCCTTCTTCCGGCGGACAGACTGCTCTAACAGTTACGATACAGCCTGTCGAAGATGGTGTGTCAGTTCAAATTGGAAAACAAGAATGGCTTGGGGTTGCAGCCAGCTTAGGAAAAACCGCAATTTCAGCTATAAGAAACCCTATTTCTATATTAAATCGGTTGGATGATTTAGCTCAAGATATAGAAAATTTGCGGCTTTCTGAAAAAGTATGGGATATCATCGAATCTACAGCAAGGATGAAGGGCGCATCATTCGAGCTATCAGAGAGATTAAAGCGGACAGTTTGTATATACTGCAACACGCCTAATCCTCTAGGTGAATCCAATTGTATCGCTTGTGGAGCCCCCCTGGGCAGTGCTCAACCCGTGACCTGTACTCATTGTGGATTTGTATTAATAGCTGCTGAAACGAAATGTCCAAATTGCGGTCAACCGTTATAGATTAGCTTGGTCAGGCATTAATTGGACAAATTCTTTCATATTTCGTCACAAACGAATAAAAAATTATTAAAATTCATAATTAAATCTTTGCAATTCATCTTGTAACGTTCGTCACAAAACGAGCGTGCTTATTGTTACTGTACAACACTACTCTTCTTACTCATAATACAATAAGCAAAAATCATATTATTACGTCGAGGCTGCTATGCGAATCTTGCCCTTGATAATCATCTCTAATAAAAACGGAGGGGTTATCTAAAATATTAATTTAAAGCTATTTCACTCAATCCAATTGACAAATTTTTTATTTTAGAAAGGTCTGGAGACTTAATTGCACTATTTTAAGGAGGGTCCCTTTGACTACAACCGATATGGCTCTAAAAACTAGTACAACGACAAAAACTTCTTTTATGGAAGAAGTCATCGCAGCAACTCCAGGAGAATCACGGTTGAATTATTGTATACAGTGTGGCACCTGTGGTGGCTCCTGTCCATCAGGTCCCGACATGGACCATACACCCCGAGCTCTTTTCGCCATGATTAGAGCCGGGATGAAAACCGAGGTCCTAAAAAGCAACACGCCATGGTATTGTGTTTCTTGCTACTATTGCACATCCCGCTGTCCACAAGAAATACATATTACCGACATTATGTATACATTAAAACGAATGGCAATTGATGAAGGATATTTCCGAGAATCGACTGCCGCCGATGCCCCTGGTTTTTCGCAAACTTTTATATTTTATGTTGAAAACTTTGGCAGAAGTTTTGAAATGGGCTTAGCAACTGCTTACAAACTCATGCACCATCCATTAGATATGTTTGCAGTAATTCCCATGGGATTGGGGATGATGGCAAAAAATCGAATCGATATCATCCCTAAAAGAATCAAAGCCGTAGATCAATTGAAAAGTATCCTCAAAAAAGCCAAAGAGTTGGAGGCACAACTATGAAATACGGATATTACCCAGGTTGCTCTTTGGAAAAAAATGCTGCATCATATCATGTCTCTGCAATGGCAGCAATCAAACCATTTGGCGTTGAATTTGTCGAATTGGATGATTGGAATTGCTGTGGAGCAACAGAATATATTTCGCTCAACCTTATGGCTTCGTATGCACTGATCGCTCGAAATCTAGCCATTGCCGCCAAAACAGCCGATGCTAACCAGCAAATCGTCGCACCGTGCAGCGCTTGTTATTTGAATTTGAGCAAAACTGAAAAATATTTAACCGAATCTCCATCATTAACCGAGAAAGTCAATATCGCTTTGAAAGAAGGCGGTTTGAGCTACAAACCCGGAAATATGCGGGTCAGACATCTACTCGATATTGTGGTAAATGATATCGGTTATGACGCCATTGCATCCAAAGTGACCAAACCGCTTAAGGGATTACGGGTTGCTCCCTATTATGGCTGTATGATCGTCCGGCCTTCCCTACCCAGCCAATTCGATGATCCTGAATATCCGGTTACTCTGGATAAATTAATGCAAGTATTGGGTGCCACAGTTATCGATTATCCTATGAAGGCACACTGCTGCGGTGGTCACATGACCCAAATTTCCCAAGCTACCGGTTTAGAATTGATCCGTCAATTACTTCAAAGTGCAGCAGATTATGAAACGGATGTCATTGTAACTTTATGTCCGATGTGCCAGCTTAACTTGGATGCCTACCAATCGGATGTAAATAAATATTTCAAAACGAAATTCAACATTCCAATCCTGTACTTTACCCAATTAATGGGTCTAGCCATGGGTATCGAAGCCCGCGATCTTGGTATTGGAAAAGAATTTATCGATGCTCGCCCGGCACTGGCGAAAATTGGCGTGGAAGTCCCTGAAACTGCCAAGAAAAAACCATCCAAAGAAGAATTACCAATGCCTAAAATGCCGGAGGAGGTTTGAGTTATGGAAAACAAAAATCCCGAAACTCCCAGGATTGGCGTATATGTTTGCCATTGCGGTACTAATATCGCCGGAACGGTCGATGTCGAAGCCGTAGCCAAATGGGCGGCTGAATCGCTAAAGCATCGCGGGGTAGTCATTGCACGTGATTACAAATTTATGTGTTCTAGCTTAGGACAGGAATTAATCCAAAAAGATATCAAAGAGTTAGGATTAAACCGTGTCGTAGTAGCTGCCTGTTCACCGCATTTACATGAAGCGACTTTCCGTACTGCCTGCAAAAATGCCGGATTGAATCCTTATTTATGCGAATTGGTTTCGATTCGTGAACAATGCTCCTGGATACACACCGATAAAGCGGTTGCCACCGAAAAATCGAAAGCGATAGTATCCGGCGGTGTTGAGCGCATCCGCTGGCATGAACCTCTCGAACCTCTAAAAGTACCCATCCATCCTGCAACGATGATCGTCGGTGGCGGTATTGCGGGTATTCAAGCCGCCCTGGAAATTGCCGATGCAGGGTATCCGGTGATATTGGTCGAGAGAGAACCTTCCATTGGTGGACATATGGCTCAGTTCGATAAAACTTTCCCCACCCTGGATTGTTCCGCGTGTATTCTCACCCCCAAAATGGTGCTTGCAGGCACTCACCCTAACATAACTTTACTTTCCTGGGCAGAGGTAACCAATGTAGACGGTTATGTTGGGAATTTCCATGTAACCGTAAAACAGAAACCACGCTATGTAAAAACCGATTTATGCACCGGTTGTGGTATCTGCCAGGAAAAGTGCCCCAAGAAAGTGATCGACGATGTATTCGAAGCCGGCTTGGGATATCGCAAGGTCATATATACTCCCTTCCCGCAAGCTGTTCCAAAATATCCGGTTCTCGATCGCGAAAACTGCACCTATTTCCAGAAAGGCACCTGCAAGGCGTGTGAAAAATTCTGCCCTACCAATGCCATCGATTTCACCCAGGAAGAAGAAATCCTGAATTTCGATGTGGGCCAAATTATCCTGGCAACCGGCTGGGAATTATTCGACGCCCGCAGAATCTCACAATATGGATATGGACGTTTAGCGAATGTTTTCACCAGTCTCGAATTTGAACGTCTATCCAATGCCGCAGGTCCCACAGGTGGTAAAGTCACTCTGAGAGATGGCGTTACCGTACCTAAATCGGTTGCAATCATTCATTGTGTTGGCAGCCGGGATAAAAACTACAACAACTACTGCTCAGCGATATGTTGTATGCAGAGTTTAAAATTTGCTCACCTCGTGCACGAACGCACCGGTGCCGAAGTATATAACTGCTACATCGACATTCGAACTGCCGCGAAATCTTATGACGAGTTCTACCAAAGACTGCTTGAGGAAGGCACTCACTTTATCCGTGGTAAAGTCGCTGAAATCACCGACGCAGCTCGTTACCCTGGTGAAGAAGGTAAAATCATCGTTCAGGTGGAAGATACACTGATAGGAAAACAACGCCGTCTTCCGGTCGACATGGTCATCCTTTCTGCAGGCTTAGAGCCGCGCCACGACCATAAAGAGGTAGCGCGTTTGTTTGGATTATCCTGTAGTTCCGACGGCTGGCTAATCGAACGACACCCCAAGCTAGATCCTGTCGCAACCATGACCGAAGGCATCTACATAGCCGGTTGTGTTCAAGGTCCTAAGGATATTCCAGCCAGTGTAGCCCAAGGTGCTGCCGCCGCAGCCCGTGCATTAGGAAAAATCCAGCAAAAAGAAGTTTCGATGGAGCCCATCCGTGCAACCGTCGATCAAGATAAATGCTCCGGTTGCCGAATTTGCAATAATTTGTGCCCCTTCAATGCCATCTTATTCCATGAAGACCGGATGGTTTCCGAGGTTAATCCGGCTTTGTGCCAGGGATGCGGAACTTGTGTGGCTGCCTGCCCTGCCGGAGCAATTAGCGGCACTGGGTTTAGCAATGAACAAATCTTGGCACAAATCGATGGCTTGCTGTTGAAAAATATTAAAACGCTGGAGGTTCTACAATCGTAACGTAAGTTGAAAATACCTGTCATAAAGTATTTTTCATACTTCAAAGCGATTGAGGAGATCAAATTATGAGCGATAAATTCGAACCTGTAATCATAGGTTTCACTTGTAACTGGTGCAGCTACCGGGCTGCTGACATGGCTGGAACGGCGCGCATGAAGTATGCTCCCAACGTACGTTTAATCCGGCTGATGTGCTCGGGACGCCTGGATCCTACGTTTGTTCTCAAGGCATTCGCCGATGGAGCAGATGGTGTTTTAGTCTCGGGTTGCCATCCAGGCGATTGCCATTACGTTGAACAAAATTATAAGATGCTTCGCCGTTTTCATTTACTCATCCGTCTATTGAAGCAAATGGGCATCGAACCCGAGAGGATCAAATTGGTTTGGGCAAGTGCAGCAGAAGGTGCAATCTTCGCCGATGAAATCAATAAATTTGTCGAACAAGTCCGCGCTTTAGGTCCATTAAATTGGGGAGCAAGTAAAAACGGCTCTGAAAAAGTCATGGTTCAAGAAACAGCCACGGAG
This sequence comes from Anaerolineaceae bacterium, assembly GCA_039679915.1. Classification (GTDB taxonomy): domain Bacteria; phylum Chloroflexota; class Anaerolineae; order Anaerolineales; family UBA4823; genus JAAZNS01. The sequence goes on along the minus strand of JBDKUB010000061.1, from coordinate 2,062 downwards.
GTGCCAGCATGACCACAAATGGTAAACCGAAATTTGCCATGTATTGGGCAGCATCTTGTGGAGGTTGCGAAATTTCCGTATTGAACACCAATGAAAAAATATTGGATGTCGATGCCAATTTCGACGTTGTATTCTGGCCGGTAGCCATGGATGCCAAGTATAAAGATGTCGAAGCTATGGAAGATAAATCCATTTTGTTGACATTATTCAATGGCGCCATTCGCAATGATGAAAACGAACATATTGCGAAACTCTTGAGGCAAAAAACTCAAATTTTGGTGGCTTTTGGCTCATGCGCCAATGAAGGTTGCATGCCAGCTTTAGCCAATCTGAGCAATGTGAAAGAAATCGTAGATACAGCCTATACGACTATTTCGACAGATAATCCCAATGGAATACGTCCTCAACCCAATTATACGGTTCCGGAAGGTGAGCTGCATATTCCGACCTTGTATCCAACGGTAAGGACATTGGACCAGGTAGTCGATGTCGATTACTATATGCCCGGCTGTCCACCAGAATCACAACAAATATCTGCCGTACTCGATCTGGTCATCCAGGTCATTCAAGGTAAAGCGCAACTACCGCCCAAAGGTGCAGTCATTGGCGCTGGTGTATCTACTGTATGCGATGAATGTAAACGTAAGCGAAATGAGAAATCCATCAAAGAATTCAAACGCATTCAGGAAATCATGCTCGATCCCGAGATTTGCATCCTTGAGCAAGGTGTGATTTGCAGCGGGCCAGCCACACGATCCGGATGTGGGGCATTATGTCCAACAGCCGGGGCGCCATGCATCGGATGCTATGGTCCGGCAGAAAACACCCTGGATTATGGTTCCAGGCTGCTCTCTGCTGTGGCGTCTGTTATCGATAGCAATGATCCAAAAGAAATCGATAAAATTTTGGATGGAATTCCTGATCCGGCTGGCATGTTTTATCGGTTCAATTTAGCCGGCTCCCTACTCAAAGCCAGTAAGCCCGCCTGGGATAAATAACAGGAGGAATAGATGGAACGAATTACAATAGATCCAATTACACGACTTGAAGGTCACGGAAAAATCGAGATTTTCCTTGATGCGGATGGAAACGTAGCCAATACATACTTCCAAATTCCGGAACTGCGTGGCTTTGAGCGATTTTGCGTCGGTCGGCAGGTTGAAGAAATCCCTCTGTTGACCAACCGCATCTGCGGAGTATGCCCCGAAGCTCACCATATGGCGGGTGCAAAAGCTGTGGATGCAGTATATCATGTGGATCCCCCACGTACGGCAAAAATGCTGCGCGAATTGTTATACAGTGCTTTCTTCGTTACCGATCATACCACTCACTTTTATGCTTTAGCCGGACCAGATTTCATATTGGGACCCGATGCCCCAGTAGCAGAACGAAATATTCTCGGCGTTATTCATAAAGTCGGATTGGAAATTGGGGGTAAAGTCATCCAGGCGCGCAAATATGGCCATACTGTGATAGAAATGATCGGTGGACGTAAAATACACCCCTGCACCTCAATTCCGGGCGGTTTAACAAAGGGTATTACAGAAGAACAGCGCCAAGAAATCGAGAAAATGGGACGTTGGGCAATCGATTTCGCTCAATTCTCACTTAACCTGTTTTCCGATATTGTTCTAGGAAATAAAACCTACTTAGATCTGATCCTCGGTGATATTTATACACACAAGACCTATTACATCGGAATGGTCGATGAGAACAATAAAATCAACTTTTACGATGGTAAAGTCAGCGTTGTAGATCCTGAAGGTAACCGGATTGGTAAATATGCTCCCAATGAATATACCGACTGGATTGCCGAACATGTAGAACCCTGGACTTACCTGAAATTCCCCTACCTGAAAAAAGTAGGTTGGAAAGGGTTCGTCGATGGAAAAGATTCCGGTGTTTATTGTGCAACACCTCTTTCTCGGTTGAATGCTTCCGATGGTATGGCTACCCCCCTGGCTCAGGAACAATACGAAAAATTTTATTCCACTCTGGGTGGAAAACCCGTTCACCAAAGATTAGCCACCCATTGGGCACGTCTCATCGAATTGCTCTATGC